>NZ_CEYLVT010000025.1:26625-26701 GCF_982860115.1 Moorena sp. | reverse complement strand
CCATCATACCCATCACAACCAGAAACTAAGGTAACTGATCCGGTCACACCATCATACCCATCACAACCAGAAACTA
>NZ_CEYLVT010000025.1:0-26525 GCF_982860115.1 Moorena sp. | reverse complement strand
AGGTAACTGATCCGGTCACACCATCATCCCCATCACAACCAGAAACTAAGGTAACTGATCCGGTCACACCATCATCCCCATCACAACCAGAAACTAAGGTAACCGATCCGGTAACACCAACATCCCCATCACAACCAGAAACTACTGTAAAACCAGTTCCAGTAACGACACCGAAACCTATCACCGAACCTTCACCCATCGTAGAAAACAAGACCAATAACCCAAATCTTGCTCAGCTCAACGCTATTCCCAAATTTGCCCCAGGAACTCAGCGAAGAGCAGTGGAATATGCTTTAGGCAAGCCCACAAAACAATCAAACGGCATGTGGAAGACTCGCGCTTTTCTTTATAAAAACGTTGTTCCCAATCATGTAGACCTAGGATATTTGTTTGATCGAAGTTCTGGGCGTCTGCGCCAAACGGAAGTTACCTTTTCCCAAGCCGTTGACTTAGAAATCATGTCACAGACCTTAAACAAGCTGCTCAGTAACAACATCTCCACTAACATTAAACAGGGACTGAAAGATGTATATCAGGGCGAGTCTAAGAGCTATGAATTTTCCAGTGGAAATAATAACAACTTGCGGGGTGTGATTCAACGAGACGGTAGCGATCGCATTTACATTGGTGTTTGGGAAGCGGATTTAAAGTAAAAAGCAATCCTAATTCCCTGAGCAAGACTCTAGTGCTCAAAGCTCCCCGGCTCATAGCTGATAGCTAAGGGTTGTTCGCTTAGCGTGCGCGTAGCGTATATGCTTACCTTTTGTCTATTTCCTTTATCATGAGAAAGATACTAATATTCGGCAACTCTGGATCGGGAAAAACTACCTTAGCCTTAAAATTACAGGTTGAGTTAAGCTTACCCATATTAGATCTAGATACTATTACTTGGATACCCGATCTACCAGGAGTAAGACGAGAAGATGCGGAAAGCGAGAGATTATTAATCGACTTTATTCAAAAAAATCCTGGATGGATAATTGAAGGATGCTACGGAAGTTTAATTGAAACAGCCGCCAACTATTCATCAGAGATGATATTTTTGAATCCTGGAGTTGAAAAATGCCTAGAAAACAATCGACTCAGACCATGGGAGCCTCATAAGTACAAGACTCCCAAAGAACAAGAGGCGAATTTTGAATTTTTACAAACCTGGATTAAAGAGTACTATTCACGTGATGATGAATATTCCTTTAAGTGCCATGATAGACTATTCAAAAGGTTTAGCGGTAATAAAAGAGAAATCAATTAATCATGCGAGGCTACGCGATCGCCAAATCCCATTCTCTAATACTAGGATTGTCCAACACCCTTGTTATGATTTTATCACTCCCTCTAATTATGTATTAACTAATTATTCTCAGGAGGAGACAGTAGACAGAATTGCTCAAGTCATTATAAGAATCCAGAATTTATGGGCAGCCCTCCATCTTTACTGCCTACTCCTGCGAAATCTAGGACAAAAGTACCTCACCGAATTGATTAATTCGATAACTGGTCAATAGTTGGGTTTAACTCAAGCACTTGTCCGACATCCTTTGATTAGAAAATCGAATTTTTGTTGTGTAGCATAACGAGTCAAATCAGCCGGATTATTAAGATTTTTAGAGCTGCCATAGTAGTTAGGTGATTGCTGAATTTGTAAAGCTTTATTTTTATAAGATTTGCCTAGTAATCTATCAGCTAAAAGAATAGAAATAGCTTTGTAAAAACGTGAGGCAAAATCTGTATCTTGGTGTAGTTTTTCCTGCAACTTATGCCGACAAATTGACCACACTACTGAGTCATTTATAGCTGTAACAGTAGCGGAAGGTAAACTTCGTTTTAAAAAAGACATTTCCCCCACTACTTCACCTCCCGATAATTCAGCAATATCTCTGCCCTCAACTGAAACTGTAAACTGTCCGTCCAACACTATATACAGTGCATCAATCTCTTTCCCTTCTTCGATAAGTGTAGTATTAGCAATAATTTCTTTCTTGCTTCCTGTAGCAATCATCCACTCCACATCCTTAGCACTCAATTCTTCTATCATTAAAAGGGTTTTTTTGATACCCTGCTTCCAGAGCACTTCTACATTATGTAATTTTTCTGTAGGAAGCAATAATTCCTCAGAATCATCAAAAAAAATTGCCCCTTGAGCCTTGAGAGCAGATATAATCTCCTCAGTAAGCCCTAAATTATTACCAAATTGAGCTTTGTATAAAATAGCATTACTAAAGTCAGCACCGGTTATATTAGCATTTCTAAGATCAGCACCGCTCAGATTGGCATTCCTAAAAATCGTTCCCCTTAAATCAGCATTATTCAGATTAACGTTTTCTAAGTTAACCCCGCTTAAGTCAACTCTAGCCAAGTCTTCATAAAGATTTAGATCAGCTATCTTCGCCAGTTTAGAAAAATTAGTAGTGTTAGCGCCTTCAACACTTTTGATTAATTCTTCCAACTCCTGGTTAAATTTTTCGTTATTCACCGGTTTAGATTGTTCGTTAGTCATAATTTAGTACCACTTTACTTAAATAAGGTTTTAATTGGTGCTCTAGAATCAGTAAGGCAATCTTTCTATCTAAGACTACACGTTCTTCCCGACTAATTTCGGGAGACCACAACCCTTCAGCTCCAGTCAGATGAACATCTGGCATAGAAACTTCAAAGGTAGCTTCTATGTAGCAAGGCTTTGCTATTACATCTATTGTTCCCAGCTCGACTTCTTTAAGTAATCCTTTAAACACGGGTTGACCGGTTTTTACTTCAAAAACCCAAGCTGGAGTTTCCTCTGACCCCTTCGTTGTGATCTGATAATCAATGAACTGAAACCCATCTGTTGTCCCTCCTGTATTTTTTTCACGATGGTTAGCTTTAACGCCAGGTTTATTCTTATCCCAAGAAGCCTCGACTTGGCTGTGATTTTCCTTACTCTCTTGCTGCTTCCTCTCTTTATCAACAGCAGGCTCAAATGAGCCACTTAACTTACGAGCTGCCAAAGGGATTTTGCCATTTTTTAGCGTTAGCCTGAGTTCTCCACCTTTGAGTCCGAACCTAACTCGACCCAATAGCGTCTGCACCCACTGTTCATTAAATTGAATAGTCAGGTATATCTTCAATTGCTCTCTCTCGCGAGATGAAAAAATGCCTGTCGAGACTGGCTCGACTTTAAGCTCCATCGTCAGACAGTCTGGAAATTTATTTTCCTCTTGTAGGATAAGCGGTGTCGATTTTAGTTGTGACATGCTAAATTAGGATACAGAGGTTCACAGTTTACTGGCAAAGCCACCCTAATACTTATAGGCAAACGAGTGAATCGTTTCGTTGGCAAAGAATTGCTTATAGGTTACTGATGACAGCGACCTCTGCTCGAATTGTTTGAGCAGAAATGCAGGTAGAATGTAGTTAAACGTGAAACACACCACAAAATTTAGAGCTCATCTCACGTTTAGCGTAAAACACCGATACAGCTTTACTGAAGTGATCTGAAGTGATATATTATCTTAAGTCCGGTTAATCACTTATAAAATAGTCTCTAAATTGTTGGGTAAGCGTAATCGGTAATGGGTAATCCTCAACTACCAATTACCAATTCCAAATCACCAATTCCAAATCACCAATTCCAAATTACCTGATTTTGGATATGATAATTAGTCAATCAGAGATGATATTATATGTCTTGGCTGATATATTTTATTACCCAGAGATGCGCTACCCTGAGCTTATAATCCTGAGCTTATAATCAGATGCTTTGCCCTGAAATGATAAACTAAAAGACTTGGCTGACTAATCTTATAATTTTCACTAATAATCAGTATTATCGATATAGTTATATAAAGGTGTGATATAAATCACATCAACCGGTGAAGTTAATTACTTCATGGGGTGACTGGATTCACTGACTCGATTCGGTGACCGGATGGAGTTATTGAAATCAGCGTCTTCTCAAGCCCTAGGCGGGATTCCCCGCCAAAAAAAAAGGAGCCGATTGCGTCGGCTCCCAAAAAATTGAGGTTGATTCAACTGAGCTCAAGTGCCGTGAATCACTTAGCAAATAGTCCCTAATCGTAAACTAGCAATTACCAATTACCCGATAAGGGATATGATGATTAGTCAACCAGACATGATAGTAGATGTTACTTGACGCTAACTTTAGCACCAGCCTCTTCCAGTTGCTTCTTAGCGTCCTCAGCAGCATCTTTAGCAATGGCCTCTTTAATCGCTTTAGGAGCAGATTCCACCAACTCTTTGGCTTCTTTGAGACCCAAACCAGTGATTGTACGCACCACCTTAAGTACAGCAATCTTCTTATCAGAGGGGAACTCTTCTAGAACCACATCAAATTCAGTTTTCTCCTCCTCTGGCTCAGCCTCAGCAGCTGGAGCACCAGGCATAGCACCAGGCATCATCATCATACCGCCAGCAGGAGCAGCAGCGCTGACACCAAAAGCGTCTTCGATCTGCTTAACCAGCTCAGACGCTTCTAGTAGAGTCAGTGATTTTAATTTTTCCAGAATTTCATCAGTTGTAGCAGACATTGATATAACTCCTTTTAGGTGAATTGTTTAATTTGTTGAGTGTTGTACTTGAGAGTTGTACAAATCTCAGAAAGGGGGAAAACCGAGTACTAGCTGTCGCCTTCTTCCTTGGCAGCAATACCTTGGATGCATCGACCCAAAGAAGCTGGCACCTCGTTAATACTACGACCCAAGGAGGCTGGTACCTCATTAATCCCGACAGCAAGTTTGGTAGCGATAGAATTAATCGCTCCAGCAACTTGCGCGATCAGTTCCTCCTTAGAAGGCAAGTCGGCAATTGCCTTAACTTGCTCTTCATTCAAGGCTTGACCTTGCATCACGCCGCCGCGAAATTCAGTCTTCTTGGCGGTTTTCTTAAACTCCTGGTAGGCTCTGATGGCACTACCAACATCGTCTTTGACCAGGAGAAAGGCTGAAGTACCACTGAGGAATTCCGTCATTGGCCGCCAGTTTTCGTCTTCTTCCACCGCAAGCCGCATGAAGGTGTTTTTGGTCACCTTGCAAATGGTGCCAGTGGGACGCAGACGATTCCGTAAATCGGTAATTTCAGCAACCGACAGCCCCTGGTAATCAATAACTACAGCCAGCTGAGACTCACTCAAGGTTTGCTTGAGCTCCGCCACAATTGTCTTTTTTTCGTCAAGTGTTCTACCCATTTTGTTAAGTGTTAATTGGTTAATTGTTAATTGAAAATAAATAAAAATAAATAAAAATAAATATTATTTATTTTCAATTGACTCTCAACCAAGAATAATAAGTATTGAACGGTCGGTCGCGTAGCGTGTGCGTAGCACATAGATCTGACGGATAACAAATAACCAAACTAAAACCCCGGAGGCTTGGCCGGGGTTAAGGGTGGTATCATTACCGCGTTCGCACTCACTGTAGGATCAGTGCCTGGGCAGATGATACATAGTACTTTAACCTCGGCAGGATATTAAGCTAGTTACTCCTGCTGTCTTCAGCGCAAGCCTTCTTCAATTGTCTAGTTGGTTTTGTCGAATTGTCCGGTAATTTATAATCTCCGTTTTACGCAGCACCCTCAAGCTTGAGTTCACGCAGAATAGCGATATCCACTTCAATCGATGGACCCATGCTGGCAGACACAAATAAAGTGCGCCAATAGCGACCTTTCGCGCCAGATGGACGATGGCGGTCGATAGTTTCCTGCAAAGCTTTGAGATTCACCAGTAAGTCTTCGGGGCTAAAGGATGCCTTACCAAACATAACATGAACAATGCCAGTACGGTCAGCCCTAAATTCTAGTTTACCAGCTTTGAATTCTTGGATTGCCTGAGCTATGTCATTAGTAACTGTACCACCTTTAGGAGAAGGCATCAAGCCCCGTGGTCCGAGGAGACGACCCAATCTGGCTACTTTGGGCATCATGTCCGGCGTAGCAATTAGCCGGTCAAAATCCATCATCCCGTTTTGAATTTCTGCAATTAACTCCTCAGAACCGGCAATGTCTGCCCCTGCATTAGTAGCTTCCGAGACTTTTTCACCCCGAGCAATCACTGCTACTCGTATCGTCTGACCTGTTCCCTTCGGTAAAGCTACTGTAGTGCGCAGTTGCTGGTCAGTATACTTTGGGTCAATTCCTAAGCGAATATGGGCTTCAGCCGATTCCGCAAATTTAGCCGTGGCTGTTTCTTTGAGGAGTTTGAGAGCTTCTATGGGTTCATAAGGTCGCTCTTCAACCTTCTTTTTTAGTTCTTGTAATCGACGCGATGGTTTCTTGGGCATCTGTATCTCCTGGGGTACTTAGCGAAGTAAAACTCCTCCCCCTCTATAGTTTACGTTAATACATTGGAGTTGAAAGTTGAAAGTTGCAGGTTACAGCGTCAATTCATCCTTCACTCTTTCTATGCATCCTTACTAATCGGTTATGGCTACACCCATGTTTCTAGCTGTGCCTTCCACAATTTTCATTGCCGCTTCTATATCATTAGCATTGAGGTCAGGCATTTTAGTTTGGGCTATTTCTTGCAGCTGGGACCGAGTAAGGCTGCCAGCTTTAGTACGGTTGGGTTGTGCTGAACCTTTCTCAATGCCAGCAGCTTTCTTGATCAGTACAGATGCTGGTGGAGTTTTGAGGATAAAGGTAAAGCTTCTATCCTCAAACACGGATATTTCCACTGGTATCACCATACCAGCTTGATCAGCAGTTTTGGCATTGTACTCTTTACAGAATGCCATAATATTTACCCCGTGCTGACCGAGTGCTGGTCCGACGGGGGGAGCTGGGTTAGCTTTCCCAGCTGGGAGCGCTAACTTAATCAATGCAACAACTTTTTTAGCCATGATCTAGGGTCTAGCTTGTTTTTTCAATCTGATTGAACTCCAATTCTACTGGTGTATCCCGCCCAAAGATCGAGAGTAAGGCTTTGAGTTTGCTCCTTTCGGGGCTAACTTCAATCACTTCCCCTTCAAATTCTTTAAACGGACCAGATAGCACCACGATTTTGTCCCCTACTGCCATATCTACTTTGACAATCGGCTCTTGCTCTTCGGTTTGCTTGAAGATCCGCTCTACTTCACCATAGCTGAGGGGTACGGGTTTAACATGTCCCCTGCCACGCCCGTAGCGGCGTTTTTGTTCTGCCCCAACAAAATTAATCACATTTGGTGTGTTTTTGACAACTTGCCAAGCTTCATCATCCATCACCATCTGGACTAACACATAGCCAGGGAAAACTTTTTCTTCGCTGTGTTGCCGAGAACCATCCTTACGGATTTTCACCGTAGGTGTTTGGGGAATCTGGACTTTCAAAATCCGGTCCCCTACATCCATGGTTTGGATACGCTGTTCCAAGTTCGTCTTAACCCGTTTTTCACAGCCAGAAGCAACCTGAACTGCGTACCAACGTGGACTTGCAGGTTTTGATACCTCTTGATCGAAATCTTGGGATTCGTCTGCAGCAAAACTCATCAAAATACCTGTCCTGATGCCCAGGAAAATAAACCATCTACCAAGTAAATTATGGTGGCAGACAGAATAACCATCAACAATACCGCTGCTGATTCACTAATTAACTGTTGCCGAGAAGGCCAAACGACTTTAGCGAGTTCTTCTTTGGTTTCGTTGAAGAAATTACCTAGGTTAAACCCAGATTCAGTTTCTTTAGTCTCTGGTTCAGCTTTTGTTTTCTTTGCCACAACTTCTCGTTTCCCCCATCAACGCATTAATATCGGTCTACCATGGTCGGTGCTGAGTGCTATGTGCGCACCGTGCTGAGTCAATCCAGCCAGGGATTAGATGACACAAGTCGGCTTTACTGGCCTCAATTTCCTGTTCCTTGCGTCGGGAATAGTCTAGCTGGTAGGCTTGAAGCACAACAATCCACTAGTCCTGATGGTTTAGTCAAACCCTCCTACTCAGCCCCCTGAACTGAAGGAATCCCACTGGATTTGCTCAGCTAAACCCTGGCATCCCAAAGGTGCGACCCGCAGCGAATCCAATCCGCCTAGGAAAAGCGCACCTAACTTTTGTATTATACCAATTTTGAGCGCGCCCTGGAGGACTCGAACCCCCGACATCAGGTTTTGGAGACCTGCGTTCTACCAACTGAACTAAGGACGCAGATGGAGTAGAGAGGTAGAGGTTAACCGATACTTTTTAGCTACCAAAGTCTACCAAGATAGACCAAGGCTCGCCAATGCAAGATGCAATAGCATCCAGGGGGTATCTCCCAAAGCTCTGACGGAATATCCCGCGAGCGCCATAAAAATGTCAACAAAGTTGGTTACACCGGGATAGAGAGCGCAACTATTAAACCCTTGGTTTTCGGCTTTAATTTAAGTTACATAATAATCCCTGTCGGTGTTACCCTAATTTAAGTCTAACAAATAATAATAGTTTTTGGTAGACTCTGCAACATTTTCTTGTGCTGTTTACTAACCTCTCGCTTGATCTAGTATACCCTAATTTTGGCATTTACACCAACCAACTTGATGCTAGGCCAGAAAAAGGTTATAAACTACGGTCAAAGCGTTGTTTGATGCGAGTAGCCTTACCAACGCGATCGCGTAAATAGTATAGCTTAGCTCGACGCACCTTGCCTCGACGGACTATTTTTATATTAGCAATTTTTGGAGAATGGAGTAGAAAAACCCGTTCCACACCAACCCCTTGGAAAATCCGGCGTACTGTAATCGTTTCATTAATGCCACCATTGCGCATGGCAATCACAGTGCCTTCATAGGGTTGAACCCGTTCCTTATTACCTTCTTTAATCCGTACCCCTACGCGGACGGTGTCACCGACGTAGATGGTAGGGAGCTTTTCCTTTAGTTGTTCCGCTTCAAGGGAGCGAATGATTTCTTGAGCATTCATGGTTTTTGCTTATGCCTAAAAGCACCAGTTTCTGATTATATCCGAAAGAAAGCCTTGAAGTCTAGATTTTTTTTGAGAAAAGGTAGGACTTCAGCACCACTACCTGTGTCTGTGTCTGTCTATTTGGTGTAAATAGCTGATCTGATAGCTGTATCTACTCTCTGTTGCTTGCTTTTTTGCCTTGAGTACTCAAACCTGTACCTACAAGACCAAGGGCTAGTAAACCCAATGTAGCAGTAGATTCATTAACACTAGCCTCAGAGGGGCTAGCCTCAGACAACACTGGATACAGGAACTGCCGACCAGCGTAGTCATCATTAACCAATGGGCTAAGGTTGGTGACTGGGTTGCCTGGAGCTATGCCTAGTCCCCGGGATTCCATCAGAATATCTACGCCTGGGGTGTCAACACCCGGATCCTGATCTGGAACTGTAAACAATGAAAATGGCGAAGCGGCTGGATTGAGGGGATCGATTAGTTGGGCGATCGGGTTGCTCAATGTGGCTAGAGCTGTGGCGCTAGTACTGCCATCATAGTTGTCGTCGATAAATCTATTAGGACTGATGTCTCCCTCAATATCCCCTAATCCAATGGCATGACCGATCTCGTGGGTCAACAATCGCCTGAAAAAGTCGAGGGTATATACTGTTCCGGCATTATTGTTGAAGGTGATATCTGCTCCGATAATGGCGCTTGAACCTGTGTAATTTTCCGTTCCAGAAGTGAGAGTTACGGTATCGTTGATGTAATAGAAAAACGATTCACCTTGGGGTGAAGTATTTCCAGGATTCCAGAAAATTGCATCTGTCGATGCCAACAGGTCAATTTCGGCACCATATCGGTTAACGCCTCCTCTACCGGTACCTACTACTGGTGTCTCTAAATCTGCTACAAATGACAAATCAGTACCTAAGCCAGAAACCGGGTCAACTACAGTCCAGGCGTTGAAAGCAGCTTCAATGGCATTTTGAAACTCATTGACACTAGGAAGAATATCCCAGGTGAATAAATCGCGGAAAGCTTCATAGGAACCGCCCTGTAGTGAGTATCGCAATCCGCCGTCCAAGGAACGATCTTGTCCTTGGATAGTCCTTGGAGCTGCATCCCATCGGGAGCCACCTCCGAGTGTGCTACCAGACCGGTTAAAAATTACAAAAGCGTCAGAGCGTGCTGGGTTAGCAACTTCCATGGCGGTGAAACTCAAAACAGACCCTAGAATAGCTAGTGATAGGTTTTGGGTCAGTTTGAGTAAATCAATAGGTTGTTTGTTTTTGAAGTTTGTTTTCATAAGATTGTTTATTTTAATACATTAAAATATATGGACAGGTTAGTTTGATAACTATCAAATAACTTCTTTTCTATAATTTTTTACTACTTTTAAGTAAATTATTAATAACCCTGAATTCAATTACCTCAATAAAAATACTGAAACTTTTAAAATAAATCTAGTAAATTTTATTGCAAAATATTAAGCGGTCGGGATGGGTAATTGGTTATGAGTAACGGTAAATATGCAAAGAACAATAAAGACTAAAAAACTTAGTCCTATTGAGCCATTGATTCACAATTTATTCACAATGAAATAATATTAGGGGTAAGCATTCAGCAGTCAGCAGTCAGCAGTCAGCCGTTGGCCTTTGGCCACGCTACGCGAACAGCCGTCAGCCGTCAGCCATTCCCATAGGGAATGGCTTATTTTATTCAAAAGCAGCTATCAGTAGCTTTGAGCCTGTGGCCAAGCTACTGATAGCTGATAGCTGATAGCTGATAGCTGTTCGCGCAGCGTGCGCATAGCGCATATGCTTACAATTAGCGTTCGCTTTCAAGTTCTAATCCCTGAATAACACTCCAAGCTTTGAACACATTACCTTGCATCAAGGCAGCTATACCAGATAGGCCTTGTAGTTCGGGAATAGTCGGGTTGATTTTAAGGGCAGGTTTTAGGGCATTTTCTCCATCTTTTCCATCCCAATCATAGAGATAGACGAAGGCAAGATAAGCGTGAGCATAGGGATTTTGGGGGTCAAGTTGGGTGACTCGCTTTAATGCTGCGATCGCACCTTCTACATCTTGCTGCAATACCCTACTCAAGGCCAGAGCATAGGCCAAGTCTAGGTTATTCGGTTCCAATTCCAGCCGATAGCTTAAGGCTAAATCTGCTTGTTCTAAGTAGTCCTGAATCGGATCGTACTGGTTAATGCGGGCAGTTTCTTCAAAAACCGGTTCTAGGGCATTGAGTCCTTTAGGTAAATTAGTGGATAATATCCGCATTTGGGTGATTAAATCTAGTTCTGGTGCAGGTATGGGGGTAGCTGCTGGATCAATGGTCAAGGTAACCGTTGGTACTTGTATCGGATAGGTTTCGCGAGTTTGTCGATTGAGGTAAGTTGCTTTTAGGGTGTAGCTTCCACCTGGGATATCTGCTGGGGGAAACATCGCCATCCGTTCAATGACTTGAAATTGGGAATTGGCAGGTGGTAATTGGGAAGAGTGTAGTTCTCCCATGGCAATACCATGGTCGTGTAACCATCCGTGGGTTATTCGCCTTTGGGGTTCCCGTAGGGTAGGTTGCCAGGTTAGGATAACGATGCCAGATTGTAATTGCTCCCAAGAACCAGTCCACTGATAAGTTACTGGTACAGGTACTCCAGCAGGAGATGTTTCTGGTACGGTGACTTGGTCTAATTTAACTCTGGAACTTGAAGTAGTGGGTTTTATGGATGATTGGTCACCCACAGGCTTTATCGATAATGGTTTTACGGCTATTGGTGGCTGCCGCTTGTGATACAGTTTCAGTTGGCTAGCATCGGGTAACTCCCAAGTCTGGTGTAGCTCAAACTCTGACCCTTGCTCAACTGCCTGAACAATAGCTGCTTGGGATTCTGGGATTGACCCTTGGGCACCAGTTTTAGTGAGGAACCAAGAAAGCGATCGCATATCCTGTTTCACTTGTTTGGCTTGGGTTCCCACTTGACGCCCGTATACTTGGAAATTGGCTAATGCACCATAGTAATTGAAGTTGTGTTGGTTAATGTCTGGGGTTGACGGTAATACTCCTAAGTTAGAGCGCAAGTAAGGTTGAATTTTGATGATTTCAGCAATTACCTTCCGATGAGGCCATGGCTGTCCTAAGTAGGGCAAATGTTGTACACGGGGACTAAGTAATTGAGTCAATCCCCTACCTCCTAATGGAAATAGATTCAACATCATCAGTACAGTTGCTAGCCCTACCGTGCTCCAACGCATCGGTTTACCCCAACGATTAGTCCAGCAGGTTAAGCCATAAGCCAGAAACAGTGATAGCACTGGAACTAATGGCAAGATATAGCGAGCATCTTTATTAATATTCAATGAACACAATAGATAACCACCCACTATGAAGACCCCTAGCCAGGTTAGTGACCAGATGGGGGGATGGGGGGATGGCAGATTGTTCGCTTTTGCGATAGAAGATTGCTTGAGCCAATACTTGAGCCCATAAATTAACAGTCCTACTATCGGTATTAACAATAGTGGCCAAGAGATCAGGTAAGGTAAGATTTTCCAGTAGTAAACCCAAGCATCAAGGGTATTGAGGGCTGGGTCTCCTTCTGCGATCGCGGAATCTATGGTTGCTCGCTTCCCAGAGGTCAATATCAACAACCAATTAATCCGGTACCATGGACCAAATAGCAAAACTGATACCAGCAAACCGCTGATTAACTGAGCTAACCTTTGCCATTGCCTCTGCCACAGAACCCTTACCCCAGCCCAAGCGATTGGCACGAATAGAAAAAATATGGCGGTTTGCTTAACTAGCAACGCTAATCCTAAACAAACCCCAAACCCCAACCCCCACAACCATCCTTGTCTTACTGTGCTTCGGGATAAGGGTGTCTTGGCCTTTCCCAAACTCCACCACACTGTTAGGGACCAAAAACACAAACTGACTACTGTGGTTAATGGATAATCCAGCAAAAATTCTAAACGGTAGCGATATAGTCCTGGTAACAACATGACTAAACCAGCAGCCCATAACCCTACCTGGCGGTTAAATAATACCAGCCCTAATCCATAAACTGAAGCAATTAACACTCCACTACATAAAACTAGCGCTATCGTAGCTAGCTCTGGTCCGGTTCCAAACAGCTGCTGAACCATTGCGGCAATAATATAAGTCAATGGCGGGACTTTTGACGAAATTGCCCAAAAACTGCTCCACCACTCCCCAGAGAACCACTGAGGATGCTGCAACGCCTGCCAGTAATTCAACGAACCGGTCAAATAATCCGCCTGGTCCCAAGCTGGGACAGAGTGATCTAGGGCAAACCAAATGCGATCGCAAAATCCACTCCCTAGCCAAATTAGTCCTAGAATTACTGGATCTCTAAAGCGTCTTTTCATAGTGGTGAGTGCTAGGTGCTCAGATCAATTAGCTACAACAATCTTACCTGTAGTGATTGAGTAAATTGATATTGAACGGGCAATCTTGATAAAGGGTTTAATTTAACAAAACCCAGATGTTCATACCTATGTAGAGGAGGAAGAAAATGACTAAGACTTCTGATGCGATTAAAATTCTTAACAAGAAGACTCGTACCGACCCCGAGATGGAGGAAATGATAGCAGAAGCTTCTCTTAATGCAGAGGTGGCACAGTTGATTTATGAAGCCAGAACAAAAGCGGGGTTAACCCAGAAAGAGCTTGCAGAACTTGTGGGTACAAAGCAGCCTGTGATTGCACGACTGGAAGATGCTGATTATGAAGGACACTCCCTTTCTATGTTGCACAAAATCGCTCGCGCTCTCAATCAGCGGGTAGTGATTCATCTGACTCCGTAGAGATCGATAGTGTGGCTTCTTGTAGTACTTGATGGGGAAGTAGTAGTTGAGAAACTGCGCTCAAAACTGAGTCATGCTCGATACCAGTAAGCAAGCTATTAAAAGGTAACGGTATTTTATGAGAACGGTGAGCATCCAATTAAGCTGTTCAGCATTTAGATTGGGATACCTAAATTGCTATAATGTAACAGGGAACAGGGGATTTGAGAACGGGTAAAAACCAATTTAAATGGGCATCAGGTTATGTGGATCGCGGCTTAACCCCACGATGAAGCTATTTTATAAATCAGAAATGCCCGTGAGTAGGGCTCTTGAATATCACCATGACAAAAGTTGCAAGCCCTATCTCAACCGGAGGTGCTGGAAGTGATTACGAAAACCAAGTTGGTGCTTACTACCTAGCAGCATTGCTACTGCAAGCAGTTCCTCGCGGTCAAGACGCAGGAGTAACGCGAGAAGTACGTTTTCAGCGTCTCTATGAGGGAGAGCCGCTAGATGACCTGATTATTGTTTCAGAGCTTCCAGGCGGTGAGGCTAAGCTTGCTCTCCAAATTAAACGAGATTTAACTTTTGGGGAAAAAGATAAAACCTTTGATGAAGTAATCCAAGCTTGTTGGAAGACTTTAAAATCTACGAATTTTCAGGTTGGTATCGATCGCTTTGGGATTGGAATCGGGCTGTATTCAAAAAATATTGATGAATATTATCAAAGCGTTCTTACTTGGGCGCGTACCAGTAAGGATGCAGATGACTTCTTAAATAGAATCAACCAACACCGTTTGACTAATCAGAAGCAGCGTAGCTTTGTTAAACTAATTTGCTGCAAATTAAATAACTACTCGGACAGTACTGTAACCAATGATGAAATATGGAACTTTCTGCGCTCGATGGTTATTCTGTATTTCGACTTTCAACGAGATGGTTCCCGTGACTATAGCTATAGTGTTGAGATTTTGAGCCATCTACTAAATTCTGATAAAAAACCTGAAGCCCCGCAACTTTTCACGGAACTTGTTAATTTGGCTGCTGAGGCTAATCGAACTGCTGGCAGCTTTAACGCAGATATTTTGATAAAGAGGTTGCAGGCTAAATTTTCCTTGCTTTCATCCGTTGATTGTCGTTCTGACCTTGAGAAATTACGACAAGAATCAAGTTTCGCGCTAAATGACATCCGGGTTGATATTGGGGGTTTAAGACTTAGCCGAACCGATCTAATTGTTAATGCCCTAGAAAAGCTTTCAGAAGCGTCCCTAATTGAGATAGTCGGTTCATCTGGGGTTGGTAAATCAGCCCTATTGAAGACTCTTGTTGAGCATCAACGAGGTGAAGGGCCAGTCCTAGTTATCTCAGGAGATCGGATCAGTGGAGTAGGTTGGAGTAGTTATGCCAGTACTCTGCAACTTAGGCAACCACTGAATAAACTTCTCGTAGCATTGAGCGCCAGTTCTCGACCTACTATTTTCATTGATGGGGTTGATCGGATTGTTGAGAGAGGTAAACGTGCTGTTGTGAATGATTTACTTCACACGTTAGTGGAGGTTCCACTCAGTGAAGATGGTTCTCGGCATTGGACAGTTGTTTTCTCCGCACGGGAGGAAAATCTTCAGGAAGTCTATAGATGGTTGAATTGGCACGCATTAGGAAAGCCAACAAGGTTGCAAGTACCGGAATTAACCCGAGAGGAACTTCAAAGTGTTGTCGAATATAGTCCTCGACTTAAACCACTGTTATCTGTGAATCAACTTTCACCGATTCTCAAGAATCCTTTGATGTTGAGGCTTCTGGAAGACCCACGTATGCTTCCAAACCCAGAAGACCTACCACCTGTTGCTACAGAGATTGAAATTAGCAAAGTTTGGTGGGACAGACTGGTTGGTAATGAAGGTTCCGTCCCCGGTCGTGATAGAAAAAGTTCCCTTTTGAAATTGGGGAGACAGGTTGTTAAATCTCCTGGCAAGCATTTTACTGTTGAAGAAACTGTTACTCCAGAGTCAATTATTTCTCTCACGGCAGATGGAATCATTGTACAAGACCCCGATCGGGAAGTGTATCGCTTTAGTCATGATTTGCTAGAAGATTGGGTGATGTATCGCTTGTTGGATCAGCGTCGTGAGGACTTATCTGCTTATCTTCAAGAACTAGATGAACCGTTGGGCTTGTACAGAGCTGTTCAATTGCTTGGGTTAACTTTGCTAGAAAACTATAAGACAGCAGATGCTTGGATACAACTGATAG
This sequence comes from Moorena sp., assembly GCF_982860115.1. Taxonomy (NCBI): domain Bacteria; kingdom Bacillati; phylum Cyanobacteriota; class Cyanophyceae; order Coleofasciculales; family Coleofasciculaceae; genus Moorena; species Moorena sp. The sequence continues at coordinate 10,611 of NZ_CEYLVT010000025.1, read as the reverse complement.
AGCAAGTTGAGCAAGCTTCGGAACTTTCTCCTAGATGGCGACAAGCATTACTAACTGTACCATTAGTAACGCCTCGTGCTAATGAATTGCTAGACAAAGCCGAGTCATTCCTAATTGCCGATGATGCTAAACGACTGATCGAGTTAATGGTTGCATTGCGAACTGTAGAAGTTATCCCAAACTTTTCACTAATACCTCTGTCTGAACAAAAAAAACAAGAAGTTGCTAATCAGCTTATGCCACTTTTGATGAGCGATCCAATCCCAAGATGGTCAGTGTGGCAACCTTTCATGGGTTGGTTACTGAAGCGTATTAACAATTTATCTGTTGCCATTCGCCCAGAAGCTGCCAGATTAATGGAGACATGGCAGACGAAAACACCAGCAATGGCAATTTATAAAAGAGAGATTGGTGAGATAGCGATCGCATGGCTTAAGGAAACGGAAGTAAAGAGAGGTTGGTAATGTCAAGATATGACCAAGACAAATACGAGAACCGCTTACACAGAATTGTGCTGCACTCAGCAGATTTTCTGCCAGAGAAAGTTGGAAGTTATCTCAGTGAACTTGCTAAGTCTGGGAATTACGACACGAAAAAGGATGTAATTTCTAAAATTCAAGACTTCAAGCCTCTTGTCGATTCAATTCCAATAGAATTTGTCGATTTTGTACTCAGTGTGCTTATCCAAAAGCCAATCAATCCAGAAAATCACCCTCGTATTCCTACAATAATAACTAGCTCACTAGAAGATATAAAATTTGGTATAAACGACAATTTAATTTTTAGTCCACCTGCACCTGTCCAAGGACCCTTCTTATATCTCTTACTTAATAATGAGGATGAAGGACTGCGCCTAGTCCATGCTCTAGCCAATACTGCATCTGAAAAATGGCGTGAGTACGAACAGCGAAAAAAACTTAACTCACCCCCATTGACTCCTCTACCAGTCACTATTCACTTACCCTCTGGTTCTCGTGAATTCTGGGGTGATCCTCAAGTTTATTGCTGGTTTCGAGGAACAACTGTTGGTCCATATTCAGTCAGTTCTGCCTTGATGGCATTAGAAGAGTGGATGGAAAGACAGATTGAATCAGGTAGAGATGTTGAAGCTCTTTTTGAAAAAATATTGAGTGGGAGCAATTCTGTTGCTGTGCTAGGTATTTGCTTAAGTATGGCACTTGCTTATCCAGAAAAGTGTCTCAAGGCAGCTTTGCCTATTGTTAGTAGCCCGATGATTTGGAACATGGATATTTATCGCTATGTATTAGATCTATCAGGCACTTTTCGTTTTGACCCTTTAGAAAAAAATAAACTGATATATGACTTCCTTGAAGAACGGGATAAAAGACCTCAAAGATCAAGGGATATTAGAAATATTGCTGTAATGTATATGCTGTCAGGCGATAACCATATTAGAAGTTTATTTCAGCAAGCAACTAAGGATTTCGATAAAAATCTTCCTTTTTTTACCAAAGGAGATCAAGAAGATCCTAAAATGATTGCTTATTTAAAGGAAGATGTAAAAAAATTTCAGATATACGGCGATATTAAAAACTATAAACAACGCCAATCTGGCAATTACGTAGAGATTATTGTAGAACCCCCTGAAGAAATTCAACAACGTAATGAGGAGCTTCTTGCCCTTAACCTTGAATGGGAACGTTTGCTTGGCGTATACCTATGGGCGAAACAAACCATTACAGATGGTAGACCAAAAGAGCGGATGACTTTAGAAGAGGCTGTTGCAGCAGCCAAGGAATTACAGACATCCGAAGACTTTACTGAAACGGATAAAGAAGATATCCGTGATCATACTCGTCTTCAGGCAATAGTAGGTGTTGCAGCAGCAATTCTCATTGCAGATTTTGAGTGGGTAAGAACACAGAATCATTTGGAATGGTGTCGTGCTATTCTACTTGCGGCTGCTCGTATGGCTGAAGCATCTATGTATGCTATATCAAGGTCTAGCGTGAAAGTTTATGCTGGGCGAGGTTTAGCCTTACTAGCTACTCATGGTGTAGTAGATATTGAAGTAAGGCAACAGATTTTCCAGTTAATAAGTGAGTCACTGAAACGCTTTTCCCATGGGGAAGAAGTGCTAAAAGCAGCATTTGGTAGTCTACAAAATGCATGGACTATCGATCCGGTATTATGTTGGAATGCATTGAGCCTTTGTCTCTCGCTATCTGTAATTCCTGGGAAACTTTACTATGGAACTCCTGTTGGGCAATTTGGAAGCAGCTATGAAGAGCTAGAAACTTGGCAAGACAATGTTATTCAGAATCACTTGGAGTATTTAGCAAAAGAGGAAATTCCTCAGCTTCCTAGAATTCCCACAGCAAGAAACATTGCTTTTCTTCACGAACAGGCTCAGTATGCGCTTTATGCTTTGCCACTTACAGAACTATGTCGAGACTCTGACACTAAAGAGAAATTGCTCCAGCTTTGGGACGATTTAGTAGCTCGAACAATTGTAGACAACTTGCCAGTGGAGGGTAAAGCCTATTCCCAGTCTCATAAGCCCTATAGCTGGAATCCTTTTATCTTTAATTGGGCAGCATGTTTGACAAAATCGCTCAGTGTTGAGGAGACTCGTCACCACATTTTGACACCTTTGCGAGACAATTGGTCTCAGGTTCGAGAACTGACGGCTGATCTTCTCGATGGATATATCAGCCATCATATTGCTTACGTCGAAGGCCCAACTGCACAAGCTTTAGAAATTTGGAAAGAAATTTGTAACTGGGTACTGGATAGTCCAGAAATTGCTAGAAAAGTCAGTTGTGATTACCTTGATCGTGAGACTCGGGCAGTTTTACAGCTGATCGTCTTTATCAAACATGGTAGTTCCCGCATTAAGGATGACTGGCAGCACGCCCACCTTTTTATTGATATTTTTGACAAGTGGGTTAGGGTAGCTGGTCATAATCCTTACACCTATAGCCATCTTCTTACAATGCTCAATGGTATTGGCTGGCAGTTTGCACCACAACCAACACTCAAATGGTTGAATCGATGTGCAAGTAATGCTATCCATAACCTTTGGAATGAAAAGCGTGGGAATGGAAAACGCACAGCCGAATTATTAGACCGTATTTGGAACAACTTTGAGCGGCAAATTCTTAGAGATAAGGAAATCCTACAGCATTATTCTAATCTGGTGTATCAATTGGTAGAAGCTGGTATTCCCCTTGCGAGTGTACTTCGACAGAAGCTAGAGGGGCGGGGATAGATGCATTAAACCACCTATATAAATAGGTAATGAAGGAGTAGTAAACCCTTTTATTTAAAGTTTTGTTGGTTGATGCAACATTTATGATAAACTGTATATGATTTTAACTGCTTCACCATCTTCACATGAACAATACCAGCCTCCTCAAAAGACTCTCCCATTACTTCAAAACCTAACTTTTCATAAAGTCCTTTCACATACTCTTGAGCATGAACTACCACTACCTTAATTCCAGCTTGCTCAGCTAACTCTAATGCTTTAATCATCAACTGTTGCCCAATGCCCTTACCTCTAGCATCAGATAAGACAGCTAACCGTTCTATTTTAGCTGTTTTATCATCTAGATATCTCACCCTACTTGTGCCTACCGGCTGATTATTGCAATAGGCTAATAAATGCTTAGCTATTTCATCCTTACCATCAAACTCTAAATCCGGTGCTACCCCTTGTTCAATCTGAAAAACCTGCACCCTGATTAACTTAATTTCTGATAATCGTTCAGTATATCCAACAACGTTAATAGTCAAATCATCCATTTACCTATTCCAATTATTAACTGCTAACCATTTAATCATTCAAGCCTTAACTTTCCGAGGGGCTTTACCGTCGAATCATCAAACCACTCTATCTTAGTACTATACTTTTCCTCAAGTCCCTGTTGCAAATGTTCAGAGGGATAAAATAGAAACACATCACTAAACCCTTGAGGAATATCGGGAATAGTAGGGGGAATTACTAACTGAAATTTTACTTGATTATTTAATAAATAACTAAGAGAAATCACATCCCCAGGATTCACTGAAGAAACATTGCTAATTACCAGAGGTCGCTCAGCTTGATTAATTATCCTAGCGATGGTAGGATTGTGAGCCCCAACTTGCTTGTTCCACCAGATTTCTGTTTGAGAACTAATAGCACAAGAGATAACTCCCCCTGTAAGCAGCACAGCTACTATTCCTTTCCAGACCTTCTGTGTTATTAAATTAGCCTTGATTAAATTAGCCCTTGATAGATACCCAGTTATATACATACTAATTACATAAGCAACAGCCAACTGCACTCCGATATAACAAGGTAGGAAATACCGACTACTTACTGAACGTCGTCCTCCCCAAATTAAGTCTGGTAAGATTAAGCCTAATCCAGTAATCATGATTAACGTTAAAACCAGTAACCAAACTCGCTGGGTAGTATAACGACAGATAAAATAAATTGCATATCCCACAAAACTAACTAAAATTGGTGGAATTATATAGGTAAATGGATGCTCCAGTGGTATTCCAAAATCAAAAAATATCAAACTAAGGTTTATCCCCCAGATTTTAACCAAAAATGATAAAGGGACTTGAAGTGTTGTCCAATGGGTTTTATGCTGAATGATAGCTAAGTTACTAACGACCACAACTAACCAAGGGGAAAAGGCTATGAACCCTGCACCAGATGCTATCAAATAAGCATAAATAATTTTATTAAAGCGAAACCGTTGTATAATAAAGACATAAATTCCATGTCCAATGGCAACAAATATAGAAAAGAGAAATGTGTAAAGACTAAGTGCCAAGGTGACAGCATAGATTACCCATGACCAGATGTAGCTTGTTACTTTTATACTATCCTTAGTTTTGCGGATAGCTCGCAACAGAGACGCACAAGATAAGATAATAGTCAATGTCCATAGACTATATTCCCGTGCTTCTTGAGCGTAGAGTACATGAAAGGGAGATACCGCTAAAAGTGCCACCGCTACCCATGCCACTAAAGGGGATTTAAATAATTCTAAGCACAGCCAATAGATAGCTGGAAAAACCAGCAGGCTAAATAGAACAGATAAACCCCTAGGATTATTGACAGCAGCACCAAGTAGCTGCCGCCAAAACCGCGCCATTAAATAATAGAGGGGTGGATGTTCTGGGTTTGTAGTTAAGGCATTAATAGTATCCCCTAAATCTTTTTTAGGATTAGGATGCTGATACTTTTGTAAGTCTTCAACACCAATCACCCGACCATCAAAAACTTCCTTAATTACTTCATCTCCGGTGTAGCCAGAACTCCGAATTGAGGTATAAACTTCATCGTGCCAGTAGATTTTATGGTTTAGATTGAAGCAGCGGAAGAAGATTCCTAGCAGTAAAAGGACGATAATCAAAAATCGCCATCTTAGGGAAAAACACTGCTTAGATGGTTTCGTCATATCTTAAGACGAGAGAAAACACTGAACCTCTTGTGCAATCAAGTGAGGAGCATAGCTAGTTGTATTAATGAACAGAGTTCGACTTGGGGCTAAATCTTCTAAAATGGATCTAGTTTCGTATGGATTATAGTTGCATTTTTCTGCAACTATAATCTTTAAGCAATCTCGTAAGTCATGTATGGAAAAGTAACCTTTATTCACTTTGGCTAGGATCTCTTGTGTTTCTTCATGGGAAAAAAGATTGGTATCCTCTGGTATCCCTAATTCAGCAAAACTACTAATTTTATTTTCATTGTAATTATAGTTTATTGGGCTAGATTGCGCAATGCGATCAAACAAATCCCTACGAGTTAACAGGCGTTCCAATCGGACATAGTTAGGAGCTTCCAAAACTAAAAACTGAGCTTTTGGTAGAATTTTGATTGCGTATTTTACTTCCTGCTTTCCTCGCAAACCATCAAAAAGTAGTGGAAAGCAAAGTTGAGACGGATTAATCTGTAATTTGCTCAAAATATGGACTATTCCCTCAGGAAAAAGTTGCTTATAGCGACGGGTATAGGAGAAGCGTGTAACACGGCAGGTAATATCATCTTCTTTTTCTGCTCCATCGATCTGCATGACCGTCGGAATAATAAATTTATCAGTTAAAGTACGACGATTAGGAAACAGCGTAAAGTTTAGCTCTGTATCGGATAAAGCATTGATAAGTGTACTTTTCCCGACTCCCGTCAACCCAACTAAAATAAACAAGGGCTGTTCAACAAGCGGCAGCCAGCCATCAACCGCTGATAATCCGTATCTAATCCCAGAGCTCAACTCTATAGACTCTATAGACTCAGTTTGTTTTTGGTTTAACGGCATTATTAGTAAACTGTTCTAGACCTAAGCATTCTTCACTCAAAGTGAGAATATTATTCACAATTATCAAAAGCCAAACATTGATTAACTATGTGGGGCAATTCGTTGTCAATATCAATACCAGTCCCTCGTTTAGCCAGCACTTTAACCTCATTGAGAATGCAATTCATGAAAAGCCTATTATTGGTAAATCCCTCTTGATCAATTTGTTCCAGAGCTAACTCAACTGAAGCTCTGCCCGATTGCATTCCTAAAGCTAAGTTATTTTTGTTTGTCAAACTAGCAATATCTAAACTTTGGTAAAGCATCGGATCTTTAGCAATTGCTTTGACGTGAACCCCAGCATAGTGAGTGAACGCATTTTTTCCCATAATGGGTAAAATAGGCGGAATTGAAATATGGGAATATTCACTCACAATATGGTATATCTCCTTAAGATAGTTAAACTCCCAAGGCAATTCTGATTCAACCATCTCGCCCAAATTGACCAACAATGTTGCTAAATCAACAATACCAGCACGTTCTCCTAACCCCATCACAGTTACATCGATAATGTCTGCTCCAGCCTGGTAAGCATCAAGAGCATTAGCCAGTGCTAAACCTCTATCATTGTGACAATGAACAGCAATTTTAGGATATAGCTGTTGTCCAGCTAGTTTTTCCTTCAAAGTTTTGACAAAATACGAGTAACTGCGATCGTTCTTAAATGGAGTAGCATATCCTGTTGTGTCTGCGATGCTAATAATATCTGCGCCTGCTTGTACCGCAGCGCTTGCTACTTCAATAACTTGTTCGATTGAGGTACGTGTGGTATCTTCTGGTGTATAGCGAATTAATAGGTTTGGGTTTTGTGCTTTGGCATAGCCAATAACTTCCACCACTTGCTCAATGGCATTTTCGATTGTAATTTGGTAGTCACGCTCTAAACGGTGATTGGCAACACTCAGGAATATACCCAAAAAATCGATTTTACAATCTAATGCTTTTTGAACATGATCGATGCGACAAAGAGAGTGAGCACCAATCTTAGCATTCAATCCCGCATTAGAAACCAAGGCTACAGCTTCACAAATTTCAGGACCAACAGCAGGATTTCCTACTTCAATAATATCAATACCAATTCGATCTAAAAGTTGAGCAATTAATAACTTGGTTTCAGGGGAAAAATAAACACCAGGAGTTTGTTCTCCTTCTCTTAGGGTAGAGTCAAGAATCTGCAACATTACGTGACAAAATCTCCTTTTCTGGTAATTAACTAAGCTTACTCAAAACTTGCTTCCAGGCTTGAGGGCATCATAGAATTAAATGCAGTCGTTTTCAATATGAGCATGGAAAATCAGTTTACCACTACTGGAGTCAGTCATTTTCCAAGATGTGTCAGGCAGTCAGCCTACTCCCTACTCCCGCTCAACCCAGGGCTTTGTACTTCACCGAATTGATAAATGCTATAATCCTCTTCTGTCATTTTGGGACAATCGAAGGAATTTGCGTCATTTCAGCCTACGAAAAATCAAGGTTTGACACCAGTTTGACAGAAGAGGGATAATTTGTGACTACCTAGTTTTTTGTGCCAAATCTGGATCGTTTGGATGGGAAGTAGTAGCTAAAAATAGCTGTGGTAGTAGTAGTCCAGAATTAGCTTTGTAGTCAGCAAACTCTGGATAGCGGGAGAGAGACTTATCTTTTTTGAGCATATTGGGAATAAAGATACCTGCGATAAAAGCTGCCAAAATCACAAAGGGTAGCCAGTGCTGAGCTAGCATGACAAAACCAGAGTAGATCAGGATTTCTCCCAAGTAGTTTGTGTTTCGACAGCGGGCAAAGAATCCTTCTGTGATTAATCCACGACGATACTTGAGAGTATAGTATTTCTGGGCATCACTGGCATAGTGGAGAAAAACTCCCATGACATTAATGGAAATGGCAGCAGCTACGAGGGGTAAGGGAGGCTCAGAACCACTGCTGATCAGAATAAAGGGAGCAACCCAGTAGAGCATTAGTATTCCGAAGCCAAGAATTCCCATGCCAATCGGCATTTCTTCCTCCCACTGCTTGTCTGGATAGATACGGTCTTTGAGTAGCCACATCACCCCATAGGTACCATGAAGGGCTAGGTAAACCCATGGGCCAAGGGTGAAATTCTGGTAGAAAACCATTAATCCCAGCACTACTAGAGCGGTAAGTCCTTTGTGGAGATTGATGACGTGCTTGATTTTCATAGGTAGGGTGTCTGATCGATTAAAGGCTTGCTAAGTGACTACCGTAATTCTACGGAAATTTGTGATCGTTTTTCCAGAATTAACGGCTCTATCAATTGAAATTAGTGTTCAGGAGTAAGTGAGTAACTACCTGGATATAAATTATATTAACTGTAGTAACTTTTTTAAAGTTACTCCATTCTTTGCTGTTCAAAGTTTCCAGTTCACTATTTTATAATTCCCATAATCAACGTTAATTGAATACGACCACTTATCTTAAAGGCAATACCACTACCGTAATTCTACGTAAACGGGTCATAACGTTCATAAATACTAACGGATAGCTTAAGTAACAAAAAACTTTATTGCGTATTAAGATATACTTGATTTTATCAGAAAATTTACTTAAAATAATTCGCTTATTTATCAGTATTTTGTCTTAAAAATACTCTAATTGATAGAATGCTGATTTATGATGAACTAGAAGGTTTACATTTGAGTTGTGAACAAAAAACCTCTTTAAACAGTAGTTTGAGATAGTTTTTCGTTCACGAATCATTTAAAAACGCTATAGCAGTTATCCATCGGGTGAGGTACTTTACTCCTTAGTTTTAGGGAGCAGGGAGTAGGGAGCAGGGAGCAAGGAATCAAATTTAAATGTACCTCACGCTTACTAGGAAAAGCTACATCCGGTTTAATCAAGGAAAGCAATTTAAAAATCTTATGTTTATCATTGATCAAGAAGCAGCGACTCAAAAGATTGAGTGGCTGGATAACTCTACAATTATTTTCCAAAATAAACTATTCAGTAGAGGTTTTGATATTTTTCCAAATGCTTATCCAAAAGCATTTAAGTTTTGTTTATGTAAAATATATGATGAATCTCCGCCTATGTATTTGATTTTAGAACATCCCCATTATCTGACCATTTGGATTGAGCAAGAAGAGGTAAGTGTAACCGACGATGTTTTTACTTCACCAATAAAGAGTGATCAACCTAAATCTACTGATTCTTTATTACTAAAAGCACCTAGATATAAAGCGGAAACTCCTAGACATCTTGATGGTGAAGAATCTAGAAATCATAACCAGTTTCCTACGGCAGTTTTACCGGATTCACTCCCGAAAGATGTTTCAGCTTCCGAAGCTTCGATAGTTACTGAAAACCTCGGATACTGGTACAATCGGAAAAAATCTGATTCCCAGGCAACTTCAAAAGTACCTACCGGTAATCTCAATCAGCAGCAAGAAATTCCGGAATCTGAGTTTCAAGTGCATCCTAGGTGTCAGGAAATTACTGAGCAATCTCTTGAAGGGCTGTCTAAAAAGAAATATCGAGGAATTTCTTACCAGAAGCAAGATGTCTTGATCCAGCTACCGGAATCGGAGTTATCTTCCAATTCTCAGGAATTGGATCAAAAAGAGTCTAAAAAAACCTATCGAGGGGTTCCTTACTAAGTTTGATTCTAGAAAATCAGATGGTTGAGGGACTTTCGTCCTGGGTTGCGCGGGAGTAGGGAGTAGGGAGCGTGGGATCCACCCCTAACCCCTCCCAAGAGGCACCGGCTTTAGCCAAGAGGGAGAAGAGATCCTCAGTTTTATTGTGCATTAAAGACCGTACAGGTTTACATCTCAAATACAACCCTATATCATGATTGGATAGCCAATTACCAAGACATAAATCTAGGGATTTCTGGGAGGGGAGACAAGGAAGATTGGGTTAATTGTCAAACTAGCTACATTTTATGGTTTACAATTAAACTTATTTGTGTTATATTAAAATATTTTATTTACTCCAACCTAACTACTTTGTCTTGACCCACATAGCCCTGAAACCGTTAATTTACTGGGCAAGACTCCAGCTTGATGCCCAAAATCTCAGTATTAATGACATAAATTTTCAGTAGATTGGGTCAAAGATGTAGCCAAATATGCGACGCAATTGGCTACATTTTTCCGTTGACACTTCGAGAGCCAAATTGCCACAATCTCACCAAATATTTTCATATAATAGATCAAATAGGGGGTAAACTACCCAAATGTTAATCATTGATCAAGAAAAGAGTAATCAAGCGATGCAGCGCGGTCTTGGGGGTTCCCACGGGGCTTACAAGGTGCGGACGCAGGTTCCG
>NZ_CEYLVT010000024.1:42219-51838 GCF_982860115.1 Moorena sp. | reverse complement strand
ATTGGTAATTGGTAATTGGTAATTGGTAATTGGTAATTGGTAATTGGTAATTGGTCACTGATCCCACTACACTTGACGAAGTTCCTTAGTTCACTAGCCCCAGAGGGAGAATAGACCCGACGAGGGGTCAGAGGGGAGAGATTAACCATGATCTTTGTCACAAAAATTTACAAATTGACATTGGGGGTGGATCAAGTTTTAGTAAACATATAGTAAAGATTTCATTAAAGTTTCCTTTAAGTTGATTAGGGTGACATATATACCCGAGATTTCCTTGTCAGTTTACTCAAGATTACGTGAAGATTGTGTGAAATTTGCATAAACTTGGTAATTTTGTGAAAAAAGTATGAATAAAATGTGAATGTAGAAAAGAAATGTGAGTTTCGCTTGACAACTACCCCTTGAATTTACTAGATTTCCTTTTGTAGATGAACAAAATTTCACGTTCAAGATCATCAGCGTGAAATATAACTTCATAAACCAAACAACCAAACCAATCCAACTTTGGATTTGTCTTTTTTGAAAGAATCAAAGAGGGTAACTATGCTCAAGCTAGTGATTTTAGTGTTTCCGCTGACTGAGCCAGTTTTTTGAATAGAACTTGTAACTAGTTCAGGCGCTTACGCCATCGGCTTTATGGCGCTCTGGCTGAGTAGATATACTCGCTCTCAATCAGCTCAGCAGTTAGCCACATAGAAACTCTAGATAAAAACTCTAGAATATTTTTAAATTCAGGTGCTCATCTGTTTCGGTGTCTAGGTGTTTGGGGATTTACTTCAGACAACAGAAAAGTTTTCTGTCTAAAGACAGAGGAATTTAAAAAGGGTTTGTATTTGTTGTTGTAACGGGCCTGAAATAGGATCAATCTTTCACGCTCATCTGCGCTTAGTCTATTTAGGCAAGGCTCTGGTATTGTGAAAAATTAGGTGTAACATTAGGTTTCACAACAGCATCAACTTTGAAAAAATCATCCGACATACTCATGAACATACCATTAGGAAAGCGGAAGCCATCGCCGCGTTCTCTAATCCAGCTTTTTACTAAGAGCTTTTCAGGGGTGCTTAGCAAATTGAACCTAAAAGCAGTAGGTTTTAAACCCACTGACGACCCTAGCCATTGCTGGCCGTGCTGTGGGTTAACTATCTCGAAAAGATTGCTGAGGGGTCTTAGATCTGACACCTCCGACACTGGTGTTGGCACTGAAGGCATTGAACAGGATAGCAGCTATTTCCGGAATGATGTGCTATCGTCAAACGTATCAGTCTCGGTGGGAGCAAAAAAGGCAGAAATTAGCTTACTGCAAGGGATGTTCAATCTCCTGAAAGTCTTCTGTGACATAACTGCAATCACTGATATGCCCCCATTACAAGGGACTCATATGGGGCTGATTGTAAAAACTCAACCCCACTGGCAAGTATTTAGGTTGGTAATCGATATCAAACTCAATTCTGCTCTAATCCAGCAGTTGTTAAATCCATTGTGGCCAATGATCAGGGTGGTATTTGTTGAGTAAGTGAGCCTCAACAGATACCACCGATTAATCCTTGGATTGAGAGATTGTTATTGTGCATACGGTAGTTTGTAGCAGCAAAGCGTGTCTATACCTTAAGTGTTTAGACAAAGTTTAGACAAATAACTATGAGCGCAAACTCCATAGTCAGCTATGGGTCGCAATTGCAATAATCCTTAACCTGTTGTTCCAAGGCTTAATCATTTCCCTGGTGAACTGGCAACTTCCCCTTGCCAGTTGGGTATAGACCATTACAAGATGTCGTTAATTCTGGGTGACTACCATGGCAAAAAAATTACTCTCAATAACTAGTAGACCATCAACTACTAGAACATCTCAACCAACGTCAACCTCTACAAGCTCTGAAAAAGTCATGACTAATGACCAGCTTAACCAAGTCGTAGAAGCTATCATCGCAGGCAAGTATTCTTGGGCTTGTGTGTTAGTTCTGCGTTTTTCTGGCTACAACCCCCTCCATTACATCCCTTACCGAACCTACAATCGGTTAATCAAAGAAAATAGTCAAGCTGGTAAGCATCCAGTTGGCAAAACCCCTGTATCACGATCACAGGTTGTTAGTAAGGTCTAGTCAGCTAAGCGGGAAATTTTGGAGATTCATCAAGTCTGAAGAAAACCCACCTGCCTAGGTCAGTTTGATGGATTATTGATGGGCTATTGATGCAGAGCCTACTTGTCAACGTCTTCGGTGTTTAATATGTTGAACTCCACTCGCATCAACCGACCTATCTGCTTACATCTAGCTGACTTCTATTGGCTTGATGATCCGACTCAGACTTGACCTCCTATCCCCAACCCTTATGGGTTTACTTTACACCAGATGCCCTAGGGGTAATTTAAAGTTTCGATGAAGTTTACTTAAAGTTTTGGTGAAGTTTTTGTGAATTATTGGTAACTAGTCGGTTAGTGACTTGACAAAAACTAAGTTATTAGCTAACTAAATGTAGTTAATTGTAAATGGTTAATTGTAAATGGTTAATTGTTAAAAATCAATTTTCAATGTTTAACATATGAAGAATATAATCAGGGATTCGGCAGAGCCTGGGTTACCATCGTCTTCTATCAACCCAGACCCTGCTAGCAATTTATCAGTGGTGCTTCAAAGCTTGACCCTAGACTCAGTCGATCCAAAGCTCAACTACGAATTTAGTCAATCGTTTGACCTTGATAACTTCCAGCTAGGGGATAAAATCCTTGCCTATAATACACCAGAGCTATCCAAAGATTCTGTTGAGATTGAACAAGATCACCAAAATCTTTACCTAGTTTGTCAGGGGCGGGTACGACTACTAGGCTTTGATGCTGAAAAACAGCGGGAGGTTTCCATACAGGTACTCGAAGAAGGGGAAACCTTTGGTGCCTATGATCTCTTAGGTAGTCTATCCTATCCTTACAGAGCGATCGCAGCGAGTTCAGGACAAGTTGCTCGTATTTCCCTAAATCAACTCTTGCCTTGGTTGGAACGGTTGCCGAAGTGGTCGGAAATCCTGGGGCAACAAGCCCAGCACCGGCAATGCCTAATTTTCTTCAAGACTTTGACAAAATTGCGTACGCTTAACGGTGTTAGCCTAAATCAACTGTTGCCCTACATCGTAGAAACACGCATTGAGGCTGGGGAGTCTCTGGTGTCCTCTTCCCAAGCTGGGCATTGCTGGCTACGTAGTGGTCAAATGGGAACGCCAGAAGGAACAGAGGCAAATTCCTCTGCTCCATTTCCTAGCATCGGAGACAGTTGGGGATATCCGATGCCAGTACCAACAGATTGGATTGCCCAAACTGATGTATTGCTTTACCAGCTGCCTCAAGAGCATTGGCAAGCGGCTTGTGCAATCGCCCCAGTTTTGGCTAACTCCACCGACTCACCAGATCAGGAGAACAGCCAAAGTGCTAAAAATGGTGACGGTAAATCTCCATCGGCTCAAGGCTTAGTTAATAAAACCCATACTCCCTCACCACATCCAAACCAGACTAGAGCACGACCGACTCGGCGAGTTTTAGAACCTCCTAAGCAACAAACGCCAAAAGAACCGAGTCAGTCAGAAAGCTTTGATTTTCCTAAACCAGCAAAGCAGGGTTGGAAATTCCTAAGGTTTTGGCAGCGCTATCCTTTTATTGAGCAGCAAGCTTCCTCGGATTGTGGTGCTGCCTGCTTAGCCATGATTGGGCAGTATTGGGGTAAACGGTTTGCTCTCAACTCCCTGCGGGAACTGGCGGGAGTGGGCCGTTCTGGTTCATCCCTCAAAGGTTTAGCTAAAGCAGCAGAAAGTTTAGGCTTTCAAGCTAGTCCAGTCAGGGCTTCTTTAGGTCGCTTAGCCGATCGGAGTAATCCTTGGATTGCTCACTGGGAAGGGGATCACTATATTGTTGTCTACCAGGTAAAGGGTAATAAGGTACTTGTTGCAGATCCAGCAGTGGGGAAGCGATCGCTTGCTCGCAAAGACTTTCTCCAAAGTTGGACTGGGTATGCCATGCTATTGGATCCAACTCCCCAACTAGCAATTACTCCCAACGACAAACGTTCTTTAGGGCCGTTTTGGGGGTTGCTATGGCCCCATCGCTCAGTCCTGCTGCAAATTATCTTGGCTACCCTCATCCTTCAGGTTTTTGGTCTGATTACTCCCTTATTTACCCAGATCATTCTTGACCGGGTGATTATCAACAGAAGCCTTGTCACTCTTAATGTCTTCTCCATTGGTCTAATCATCTTTGGCATTTGGACGATTGGGGTTAGTATAACCAGACGCTACTTGCTCGACTACTTTTCCAATCGGCTTAGTCTCACCTTCGTCAGTGGGTTCATAAACCATACCCTGACCTTACCTCTGAAGTTTTTTGAATCCCGCCAGGTGGGGGATATCCTGACCCGAATTCAGGAAACTGGAAAAATTCAGGGTTTTATAACTCAGCAAGCGATTGCTACTTGGCTAGATGTCATAATGGTGTTTGTCTATATTGGACTGATGCTCTACTACAATTGGCGTCTAACTGTGCTGGTGCTGGCAACGATTTTACCCATCGCCATCTTGACTGTGATTGCCAGTCCCTTTCTACGCCAGGTGTCCAGGGAAATCTTTAAAGAAGCAGCCCAACAAAATTCTATGTTAGTGGAAATGATGTCAGGGGTTGCTACTGTGAAAACGGCGGCTTCGGAACAAGAAGTGCGCTGGCGCTGGGAAGATCGCCTCACCAATCAGTTGAATGTACAATTTAAAGGTAGGAACCTGGCTAACGGGTTGGGGTCAATTAGTTCTCTAATTAATACTCTCAGCAGCACCGCTTTGCTTTGGTTTGGCGCTAGCTTAGTAATTAATGAGCAGCTTACTATCGGTCAGTATGTCGCGTTTAATATGCTCATTGGCCGAGTCACTGGTCCGATTTTGGCTCTAGTAAATCTTTGGGATGAGTTTCAAGAAATCTTGGTGTCTGTAGAACGGCTTAATGATGTCTTATCTGCTAAACCAGAGGAGAATCCTCAAGAACCGATGCTGGTTCTACCTGAGATTAAGGGTGATGTAATATTGGAAGATGTTACCTTCCGATACTCTGAGGATGAGGATCGCAATATCCTACAGAATATTTCCCTACAGATTAGGGCTGGAGAAACCATTGCTCTAGTGGGGCGCAGTGGCTCGGGCAAGAGTACCCTGGTGAAACTACTGCAAGGTCTCTATCATCCGACTAATGGTCGTATTTTGATAGATGGACACGATATCCGCCATATTTCCCCCCAATCTTTGCGTTCTCAAATGGGTGTGGTACCCCAAGAATGTTTCTTGTTCTCGGGGACAATTGTCGAAAATATCACTCTCTACCGACCGGATTTCAGCCTGGATGAAGCCGTAGAGGTAGCCAAACTAGCAGAAGCTCATGCTTTTATTCAAGGTATGACTTTGGGATATAATACAAAAGTCGGAGAGCGAGGCTCTACCCTTTCTGGTGGACAGCGACAAAGGATTGCCATAGCCCGAGCCCTATTGGGCAACCCCAAGATTCTGATTCTGGATGAAGCGACTAGCTCCCTAGATACAGAATCCGAGCGCCGCTTTCAACAAAACTTAGCTCGCATTAGTCGCGATCGCACTACCTTCATCATCGCCCACCGCCTCTCTACAGTGCGGAATGCTGACTGCATCCTTGTCCTAGACCGAGGTGTTCTGGTCGAGAAAGGCAACCATGAGGAACTCATGGATCGTCAAGGTCTTTACTATCATCTAGCACAGCAGCAGCTAGATCTTTAATAGATTGTTAACAAGTGCTGATTAGCGATTAGTTATTAGTTATTAGTTATTTAGTCATTAGTCATTTGTAAATACCAACAGACCCTGGTTAGTCACAAAGGACTAATGACTAAGAAAATTTGAAGCTACCTATCACTATATCAAACTATGTAAAAATTTGCCAATTTGGCAACACAGTGATGTGAAAAGGACTAATGACTAAGCACAAATGAAATTTGAAGCTAGCTATCGCTATGTCAAGCTTTGTAAAAAGCTGCCAAAAATCTGCCAATTTAGCAACATACTCAGATGAAATTGATCTTTTATCAGAAAAGTTGAAAACCCCTGTGTGAACAGAAGGGGAGAAAAACGTGTTTAGATATGGCTCCACACCCATCTTCTAACAACCGTTTAGAATCCCCTGAGAATACCCCATGAAGCACACTCACCGGAGAGTTTAATTCCAATTCCTTTGTTTAATTGATTCCCATGCACCCCACCAAAGGTGAGACGAAGGTAACTTGGAGAGCCTAACCCTAGGGGTCAGGTTGCTCAAGTCCACACCTCACAGCGTGCTCAGCCAATAGGTTTGACCGACCGACGGCTACTTAAAGGGGAAGGGTTTAAGTTCTGATCTCGGGGTGCATTGAAGCTATCTGAAAAAGGGGCAAGTAGAGTCAGGTAATGCCAAAGATTTCGGTCTGCCCAACAATACCAAACTCGCCCCGGGAAGCTAAGGGCAGCACGAGAATTGGTCGCTTTCTTTCCCAAAACATTGGTCATTTCCCTAAAATGTTAATTTAGCGTGATCTACCACCATGACACAAGCAAAACCAATCAACTCCCCACCTGAGGCGGCTACCAGTCGTCAGGGTAACGTCGTTTTAATGCCATCAGGTCGCCTGAGACCTGATTATGACCAAGAGGCAGGCTCACCCAGCACAGAGGTAGGAAGCAATACTGCCAATGCTCCTAGTACGTCCAAATGGTCAACCTCAATACAAACTACCCTTGACCAGCCTCCGGCGAACCTTCCCCGGCTCTTGATGTTGGGTGGATTAAGCTTCTGTACGATATTTGTGGCTTGGGCAACGTTTGGGCAGATTGATGAAGTCGGTAAAGCTCATGGAAGCTTAGTGCCAAAAGGCGACGTTTATAAAGTTGACCCGATTGAGCCAGGCAAGATTGCTAGTATTAAGGTCAAAGAAGGGCAAGCGGTTAAAGCTGGGGAAGTCTTGGTGGAACTGGATACAGAGCTTGCCACTCAGGAAGTAGAGCGTTTAGAGAAAGTGCTTAATGCAGACCGGATTAGGTTAGTTCAGATGCAAGGACTGCTTGAAAGAACCCGTCTGGAAGCAGAAACTCGTGAGCAGATTACCCAAGCAGAAGTTCAAGCACAACAAGCTTCGATCGCACGAGCACAAGCTAGTGCATCGGCAATTAGACAACAAATCATTCAACATCAGTTAGCTAAAGCTGCTAATCGCGAACGATTACAACGGATGAAGCTGGTGCAGGCGACAGCCCAAGAACTGCTCCAGCAACGGCGGGCTAATGTAGTGGCTCTCAAAGAACGACTCGATAACCTTAAGCCTCTGTTGGCAGAAGGAGCAATCTCGAAAGAACAGGTATTTCAA
This sequence comes from Moorena sp., assembly GCF_982860115.1. Taxonomy (NCBI): domain Bacteria; kingdom Bacillati; phylum Cyanobacteriota; class Cyanophyceae; order Coleofasciculales; family Coleofasciculaceae; genus Moorena; species Moorena sp. Next base: position 44,456 of record NZ_CEYLVT010000024.1, on the reverse strand, counting down.
GCAGAACAAAGCTTTCGTGCTAGCCAAAGTGCTGTTACCGAAAGCAAACTGCAAGATGGTTTGAGTACTCGCGAACAAATTTTTCAAGCTCAGCAAAGTATACGCGATCGCGAAGCGGCGACTACCCAAAGCCAAGGTGAGCTACAACAGACGTTAGCAGAAATTAAGCGACTAGAGGCAGAATTAGAGCATCGGCAAGCTACCGGACGCACCACTCGCCTAGAAGCACAGCAGAAAATTCAACAGTTAGAAGTAGAACTGACCCAAATCAAAGCTAGAATTTCTGAAAATGAAACCCTGGTTACTACTGCTAAAACCAGGCTCAAACAGAAGTTTCTCAAAGCGCCAGTGGATGGGATCATATCTTCCCTAAACATTTCTAATACTGGTCAAGTAGTGCAACCAGGACATAGCATCGCCGAAATCGCTCCTCAAGGTGCCCCCCTAGTGCTATCGGCAAGTTTGCCTACTCGGGAGGCAGGGTTCATTAACGAAGGAATGCCGGTGCAAGTGAAATTTGATGCTTATCCCTATCAGGATTACGGCATCATCAAAGGCACGGTGATTTCCATCTCTTCCGATGCTAAAGCTGATCAAGTAATGGGTTCAGTCTATAAGGTCAAAGTGTCCCTTGACCGTGACTATGTGATTGAAGATGATGAAATCATTCGGTTTAAGGCTGGTCAGACCGCCAATGCTGACATCATCATCCGCCGCCGTCGGATTATTGATTTCTTATTGGATCCGATGCGACAACTGCAAAAAAGTGGCATCGATCTATAGTGCTCTGTTCTCAAATCACTTTCATCACTGACTGATCGTTTTCCGTTGACGGTTAACAGTTGACCGTTAATTCTTAGTAGTCAATTTGCTAGTAATTCCTTGAAATCTGCAAGTTAACTGCACCCCAGCTTATAAACTATTGACCTTTAGACTTACAGGATCACAAATAACCATGACCTATCGTATTCCTTCTGCCAATACCAAGCTCAACAACGTGATGGATACCGATAAATTTAGCGAGATCGAGGAAGCTATCCTTGATGGCAAATATTCTTGGGCTTGTGTGTTGATGCTACGTTTGGCAGGCCATAACCCTCTAGACTACATGCCTTCTAGAACCTACAGCCGCTTGCTCAAACAAAACCGGGACATGATTTTACAGAAGCAAGCTAGTATGATGAGCAATGGCAATAACGTCTTGAATGCACGGCAGCGTTTGAGCCAGATCAAAGATCTGGCTTATGTAGAGAAGCTTGGCAAGAAAACCTCACAGGTCCACGGTGGCGATCAAGAACAGCAGTTTATCACTCAACTCGAAGAAGAGGAATCCATGCTCAAGAAGTTAGCCGATTATTTACGGCGAGACTGTTTGGCTTCCCTGTGGTGAGCAGGTGTAATCATTTTCTTACCCATCCTCCTTATCATCACCAGCACTAGTTACCACCACAGCAGATCAGACTAAGCCTGTGGTCAAACTAATTCATTAATAACTGCCTTGTCCATTAGGTGCCCTTGACCTTGGCGAATTAAATTCGCCACGGGTCACACCTGTTGATGGACGAGGCGTTTTTTTGTCTGATTACAGACGGGAATGAAACAGTCCTAGTACTCTGTCAATTTAGTTTTGAGGGTTAGGGCTAGGTGGCACGGTTAATGGTTAAGCGTGCCTAATCTAAGGGTCTAAGGGTGCCTAATCCCTAGTTAACCTAAGTTCGACGTAACCCTGAAAGCCTTAATCTACCCTAGTGGCCCAACGCTTGTATTCCTGACTCTTTCGTCGAGCGATCGCTTATATCGAACTCAGATTATACCAATTCTTAGCCCTCACACTGCTACATATCAATAATTTCATCTCCCCATCTCCCCATCTCCCCATCTCCTCACACCCCCCACACTTCCTGCTCCCTACTCCGCTGTTCCCTTTGGTATTAACTAAAGACTCCACATCCCACCGACTTTAGCACCTACTTTAGTGGTGGGATGATTCAATCATCAATATCAAGCCAAAGTGGCGTTCATAGTTTTAATTAGATTAGATATAATAACCGCTTTATTAGTAATTTATTACTTCAATAAAACCTCATCAACATTACTAATCTATTTGAACTAATCCAGAATTGGTTACTGGTGATTAGATACTTTTAGTAAATCCAGGGATTTAAAAAAAAAAAAGGTTGAAGCCAAATTGGCGAGACATGCCTAGGGGAATCTGGCTATAGTTATATCAACAGCTA
>NZ_CEYLVT010000024.1:23718-42119 GCF_982860115.1 Moorena sp. | reverse complement strand
ACTATTGGCTTCTCTATTATCCAGTAGTACTGAATCAGGAAAATATCCTGATTAATTAACTTGTAAACCTGGGTGTAATCATATCCCAATAGAATGAAGTAAATTCAGTTCTATATCAGGATGATTACACTCAGGTTTACGTTTGCTTGTTTAAGTTTGATTGCTTCAGGATAGTAAATCGCCAGGCTTGCTGAATTGAAGTATGAATTTATCTTGTATTGTTTTGGTAATGCCCCCTAAATCCTTTAAATTGGCTGGCAAAAAACGGAATAAGACTGATAATCAGAAACAGATAATCCCCAATATATCAAACCGTAAATCAATCAGTTTATTGCCAAATTGGCGAGACATGCCTAGGGGAATCTGGCTATAGTTATATCAACAGCTAAAACAAAGCTGAACGAAACAAACAAAATCAACAACAAAGAAGGAGAAAATTAATGCTTATTTCTGACCTAAACCATCTAGAATCCGTTGAAGCTAGCCAAGTTCAAGGTGGACTTAAATTAAGCAACAATTTCACCAGCATTTTCAATACTACCAGCACCATCAAGGAAACTGAAGTTTTCAATACCAGCATTTCAGTTCGTGGAAACGTTGGTAATACTGCTACCGCTTCCGGTAATGGTGTAGCTGAAGCTGAAAGCCAATCAGGTAAGAATGTTGCTGCTAAGGAAGAAAGCTTCTTCTTGACTTTTGAGGGTGGTGGCACAACTGCTGCTAAGGCTCAAACTATTGGCTTCTCTATTATCCAGTAGTACTGAATCAGGAAAATATCCTGATTAAGTAACTTGTAAACCTGGGTGTAATCATATCCCAATAGAATGGAGTAAATTCAGTTCTATATCAGGATGAGTACACTCAGGTTTGCGTTTGCTTGCTTCAGTTTGATTGCTTCAGGATAGTAAATCGTCGGCTTTACTGAATTGAAGTATGAATTGATATGGTTTTTTTTTAGTAATGCCCCCTAAATCCCCAAATTTTGGGTGGTCAATTGGCGCAATTATACTGATAATCAGCAACCCATAATCGCCAATAAATATATTCAACTGTAAATCAATCGGTTTATTGCCAAATTGGCGAGACAAACATTTTTTAATTGGCTAGTTTAATGAGAGTGTAAACCAAGCAGGTTTATCAAAAAAAAAAAGCCAAAAGGAGAAAAATAAATAATGATTATTTCTGATTTAAATCATTTAGAAACTATTGTTGAAGACCCCAAGGTTGTGGGTGGCTCTCACTACTTACCACCTCACTTAAACTTTTTCGGATATAGCGGATTGATCAACGTCTATGCCGATATTGAAGGGAGCGTAGCTCTGGTTAAAGGCAGCGCAGAGGCCTATGGGGACAATACTTTTAGCAACATCAAGGGCTATACGAAAACTACTGATAATAGTGCTCACTCTATCGTAAATGGAACCTCTGCTAGTTCTTCTCACTAGTTTTTCTGATAAGCATTATTAATATAGCAATTCTACGACTTGTGAGGTACACAATTTCTAGATTTTAGGGAACAGGGAACAGCGATGCAGAGGTGCGACCCGTGATGGCGAGCAATCCCTTGACCCTAGGTCACGCGGGGCGCGTTCGCCATCACGGAAAGCGCACCTAACAGGAAATCAACGTCAAAGAAGACTGTACCTCATGAGTCCTAGAAACGCTATAAAACTGCTTAGAGTAGTAGTTGAAACTTAAAGCTATCAATGCTCAAGTCTTTAAATATTGGCTTCTCTACAATAAGCCGTTAGTACTTAGTCACGAAAAGTTCCTGATTAAGTGATTGGTAAATCGGGGTGTAATCATATCCTAATAGACTGCATTAATTAAATTTAATTATCTATCAAGATAACTACACTCAGGTTTACATTGACTCAAATTACTTCATTTTTCTGGCTGACAAATAGTGAATCGCTATCTAGTTATCTAAAATCATAAATAACTAGATATATTTCAAAATCGGCGATCAATTTATTTTAAATATGCCAGTTTAATTGGAGTTACAAATGACCAGTAGGTCTAACACACTGTCTAACACACTCAAGTACAAAGGAGAAAATTAACCAATGATTATTTCTGATCTAAATCATCTAGATAATGCTGCTGAACAACCCAAAGTTTTGGGTGCATCCGGTTTTGGTGGTGGCTTCAATTTTGGTGGCTTTGTAATTCAAGGATCTGTTCAAGCCGGTGCTAACATTTTCGGTAACATAGCGAGGGTTAGTGGTGACGCAAAGGCCTTTGGTCCAAATACCTTTACTAACGTCCAGGGTGGTACGTTAACTACTCCCAATAGTTCTCACTCTAGCCTACAGGCAACATCTGCTACTAGTGGTGGCTTCCACTGGTAGTAAATGAATAAGCGTCATTACTCAAATGATTTAGAGTAGTAGTTTATAATTAAATGCTGCGGAAAGATAAAGAAACAATCAGTAACATCTTTATTTCCGCAGCATTAATCAAAATGGTAGCATTGAAGTATTGTTGATTTGTAGTGGCATAGTGTTGAACGCTACTTACTAAAAACGATGCTTACAATCTATCATTTTTCGTCGGTTTTCAGTGTTCCATATATCAATTAAATGATCTCGAACACAATTCAATAATCCCGAGCACAACTAAGCATTATCTGATTTCAGCAGGAGAATCATTCATGAACATTTCTGAATTAGACTATTTCGAGCTGGAGGCAACAGACCAACCTATTTTAGGTGGTTTTGTTTCTACTTATGCTCAAGCCTATGCTGGTCCTGGCGTTGCTACCATTAATGGTAATGCCAATGCGTTTGGTCAGTATACCAATACTTTAGTAACAGGCTCTACCTATGTAGACCCGTACTTTTCTGAAGGTATAGTAAGAGCTCAGGCTAACTCTCGCGGTCCTGGTTACGTGGGTAATTCTGTCTACGATGCCTTTGCGATTTCTGCTTACATTGGGTAACTCAACAAATATATCGCAGCTCTCCAGCTCATAAGCAACATTCCTTATCTTTTTAAGGCAAAAGGCAAGTTACCAATAGTAACAAGAGTTTTAAGAGCTACATCCCTTTTCTGAACCTGTTCTTCTCAATTATTGCCCGCTGAGCTAATCTGAAGTTATTTGATCTCGAAAACGGCAATAATTTTAGTGATTTTTTTCACTAATCAAAATTGTTTTTCACTTATTCCATTCGTGTCGCCAAGGAGTTTAACGATTATGTTTGATAGCTTTCAGTTATGGGCTTTACCTGGCTCATATAAACCAATGAAGTCTAGTGTTTCTGGAATTGAATCTGTATCGGAAGTAAATTCTGAGGGAGCAAGTACTAGTAGTAATGCTCTCAGCATGGATTCCGATGGCAACATGGAGATGAATACAGTGACAGTATCTGCTAGTAAAGCCGTAAATACTGGGGGTATTGTTGGAGCTAGCGCTGGTACTGATGATTTCTCAGTACCTGATATTAAGGAAGCTTTTTTGAGTATGAACTTCTCTAATTGGTTCTAGGGCTGGTACTGATGAATTCTCAGCACCTGATAAGCACCTAAACAAAATTAATTTCCTACTACGAATCTCTGTAACCCTTACATCGTAATGCTTTGAGTTTTGCAAAATGTGTAATTAATTTTGTGCACCTGCTTAATAAGGAAGCTTTTTTGAGTATGAGCTTATTTAGCAGATAGTTTTGAAGCGATAAGCTTGATAAAATTTAATCTAGTTTCTGTGTGCTGGCTCTCAATTAGGATTGAGGGGCGAGGTATTTGGATGAAGGGATAAGTTTTCACTCTAGGTTTGGCTACCAAATACTCCGCCCTCAATTTGGCAACTTGGCAGAGGTTAGCAATTGCTTTTTGTATGATGATAATAGTCAGACGGTTGACTCAGCTGACTCTGACTAAGACTGTAAGTAGTTCTAATTATAGTTAATAATCGGGTGTAATGGTTGATCTTTCCAAAGCATCAGTGACTCCAGAGGAAATGATGTACTCCTTGAAAAAGGAGATGCATCTCAAGGGCATCTGTCAAAAAGTTTTGTATCAACGAGTTATCAATAAAGCAGCTGAAGAAAGAGGGATAACAGTCTCACCAGAAGATGTGCAAGCTCAGGCGGATGAGATCCGTTATGCCAATCGTTTAGAAAAGGCAGCAGAAACATTGGCCTGGCTGGCAGATCAGATGGTGACAGCAGAGGATTGGGAAGCGGGAATTAGCGATAGCTTGCTTGCCCAAAAGCTTGCTGAGTCCTTATTTTCTAAGGATGTCGAAAAAAGCTTTGCTCAAAATCGACTGGACTTTGAGCAAGTTTTGGTTTATCAAATTGTGGTGGATTCTGAGGAAATTGCTCAGGAGCTTTTCTATCAGATTGAGGAAGGAGAAATCAGTTTTTATGAAGCTGCTCATTTCTATGATATAGACCCAGAAAGGCAGCGACGGTGTGGCTATGAAGGAAAGTTGCCTCGCTGGAGTTTTAAGCCTGAGATAGCTGCCGTTATCTTTAGTGTTCAGCCAGGAGAAGTAACTCATCCCCTGCAAACCGAACAAGGATATCATCTTTTCCTAGTTGAAGAATTTATTCCAGCTGAATTAACGGAAGAAAAGTCTAAAGAAATTTTACAGGGTATGTTTCAACAGTGGCTCAATAGTGAAGTTAACTATATGATCCATAGTGAAATTAGTACCATCAATACTGGGGAATAATCCCAATGCTATTATTGCTTTTAGGGACTGAGGCCGTGGGCCACGCGGGGCGCGTTCGGAACAGGGGTAAGTAAATGGCATGTACCTCATAACTAAAATAACTAACTAAAATAACTAACTAGAGTGATGTAACCATGAGACGTTCCCAGACAATCAGAAAATGGATAGTTTCACCAGATGGTACGGTTGTAGTCCAAGCCGAAAGTACAGCAACTGTGTCTGGCGATGAAGCAACTATTATTCAAGAGGTTACTGTCAAAAGAGACTCTAGTGGCAGAATTTATAGCAGAAGTTCATCCTCTTGCCATGCTTCCTCTAGTAAGTAGTTGACATAGTAGGTAGTTGACCGTTCACCGTTGACCCTTGCTTAACCGACTGTGGATTGGGCTACTACCCTCTTTACCCAAAGCCAGATCTGAGCTTTTGATCGAAAGTATTAAGCCCACCACTATCATAAATAACTATCTTCAAAAGGTATCGCCATTTTGGGTGATTTGTTTGGGAGGAGAAAAGAGGCAATCGCTTCTTTTGATTTATTTGTCAGCACTGACGCACTGAGCACTGAGCACGTTCTGCACTCAGCACTCAGCTTCTTCTAGAATTGGGGGTTAGCCAAAGCTAAAGTCAGAGTAGCTCATATCTGCTATACTGACATCTTTAAACAGAACAGTTCCACCATAATCAGAACGGAATAGAGCACCATCTGGAGTATCAATAATCCCACGTTGGGAGATTTCATTATTGAACCACCTGGAGGCATTAACATTACCCCAGCCTTGGAATTCAAACTTATCGACACCCACTTCAAAGTCTTTGATGACATCGAATTCACCGGGTAACAAACTCTCATTCCGTTTGAACACAAATTTATCTGCGCCACGGCCACCGACTAAGGTATCACTACCGCGACCACCAGTAATAATGTCATCTCCACCAATTATGCTATCTTTAGTACTGGGCTGATTGATCTCAATCACCCCTCGCAGATTATTATGCCAAGGATCGCGATCGCTTAAATCATTCCAGGCGCGATCGCCCCAACCCATGACGGCATAGTCTTCACCTTCTGGTTGACTTCCATAGATTGTGGAGTTGTTCGGTTCTCCTGGAGACCAATTCCGATAAGATGCTGACTCACCACTGACCCACTTCCAATTACCTTCTCTTGACTTGTCAGTTAAGCCAATCCAAAACAGTTCCTTAGAACCAAATTTGTTAAACAGCCATGTTTGCTCAGCAGCATCATTAATCGTTACCAGGTTACCACCTAAACGCTTTGCCTCCGCTTGAGCTTCGTCCCAGGTGCCAGCAACAGAAGTTAGGAGATATTGATGCCCACGGTAAACACTAACATTGTTGTTTTGGTTATCAGCATCCCCAGCTATGAAATCGTTACCCGAGCCACCCTGGATGACATCATCATCAATGCCTCCATACATTGTGTCATTACCAGTGCCCCCATACATCATGTCTTGACCAGAGCCACCATACATCATGTCCTTGCCCGAGCCACCCTTAAGAGTGTCATTACCAAAGCTGCCATGGAGTTTGTCGCTACCAGAGTTCCCATATAGCTTATCGTCACCTTGACCAGCTTCTAAAATGTCATTCCCATCAAATCCATAGAGGGAATCATTACCTAGGCTGCCATAAATTTTGTCATTTCTATTAGTGCCACGGAGTTCATCATTCCAGATCGTGCCGTAGCGAACATCTCTACCTAAGTTGTCAATTAAGGTATCTCCTAATAATTTAACGGCACTTTGATTAATTTCCACTAACGTCAAATTAGTATTGCGACTAAAGGTGCGCTGATAACTGCCTGTAACTGAACCCTTGACGAAATCTATGCCATTGTTGCCATTAATATCAAAGCGTTTTGTGGGAGAGTTCAGTCTGATATTGCGACTAAAGCCAAAATCCAGATCGCCGATTCGACGGGAAGAAATTAAATCACCAGAGATGGCAAACGAATCGATAATCTTGGGCTGATTCATCTTATCAGTATTCAACAGGAAAAAAAATGTCCCTGACTTAGCATCAGAATATTCCCGATTGGAATTTTCAATTTCTTTAGCCTTCAGTTCTAAAGCTGCTGAAAAATTGAAAGAGAATTTTTGATTAGCTCTCACTGAAAAATTACCAACCACTTCAGTGCGGCTATTGGCACTGCCCTGAAAAGCTCCCTCAGTACCAACTACAGTACTTTGACTGAAAAGTTGAGAGAAAGCTGGGTCATTGATAAAGCTACTTTTAGCATCAGCAATAGCAGTAGCTATACCACCCTTGACCAAGGTCTCCACCTGGGAATTAGTCAAGGTACCAGCAGGAGCTTGACTATAGTTGGTAAACTGAGCTTTTCCTGTAGCGTTAGCAAAGTTCGGTTTGGAGTTAGAGGTTCTAGGGGTTAAAAATAGAGTGTCTGAGGTCATTAATTTACTTTTTTTTTGGACAACTATAGATGAGAATTATAAATATAATTAATAGATAAAAAACGCCATTTTGGCTGTTTAGTTAATAGCAAATTATCTCCAAACTTTATTATTATTTTTAGTTTATTAGTTATTATTTATTGGTATAAAATTAATTAATTACTGGTAATAGTGGTTTGATTACCGATTACCAATTACCGATTACCAGGACACCATCAACTGCTAGTAAGAATATTGATATGAAAAAAGAGGCGATCGCATTGCGATCGCCTCTTTTGTTTAGACCTCTTGGCGAAATACCGATTAGGGGAAGGATTTGGAGCTAAATATCGTCGTTTTTCCAATAACTCTCTTCCCAAATGCTTCGCCCCTAGGACTCGATTTTAGCCCAAGTGGAAGTCAGAATGCTTAAGCTGGTTTAGACTCACACCTTCAAACAAGACTTCTCCACCTTTTGCGTCAGATAAGAGAGCGCCATTACTAGTATTAGTAAGGTAACCCTGATTTATCCCATTGTTGTACCAAGTTTTGGAGTCAATTCGACCAAAACCTTGGAATTTAACCTTATCTAAACCAACTTGGAAGTCTTTGATGATATCGAAGTCATCTCCAAGCAAGCTATCGATCCGATTGAACACAAATGTGTCAGCGCCATTGCCACCAACCATGGTGTCACTGCCACCGCCACCTACCAAAGTGTCGTCATCAAAACTGCCATGGAGTTTATCATCACCAAACCCTCCATTCAGCTTATCGTTACCTTGACCCCCTTCCAGGATGTCATCACCAGTAAGTCCTTGAATCGAATCATCGCCTAAGCTAGCATAAATTTTGTCATTACGAAAAGTGCCGCGAAGCTTATCATCCCAAATACTTCCATAGCGCACATCCTTGCCCAGGCTGTTGATTAAGGTATCTCCCAACAAACTAACGGCATTGTTATTAACTTCTACGATCGTGATCTTAGTATCACGGTCAAAGGTTTGCTGATAAGTCCCTCGGGCTGAACCCTTGACGAAGTCTACGCCGTTGTTGCCATCAATATCAGTGGTTTTAAAGGGACGGTTAAGGTTGACGTTGCCGCTAGAACCAAAATCCAAGTCGCCGATTTTACGGGAAGAGATTAAATCACCAGCAATGCCAAAAAAACCTTTAATTTTAGCTTGACTGGGACTCTCAGTCTCTAACACCAGAAAACCTATCTTTGAGTTGGCCTCAGAATATTCCCGATTAGGATTTTCAATTTCTTTAGCTGTTAGTCGTAAATCTGCTGAGAAATTGAAAGAGAATTGTTGATGAGCTGCAACAGAAAAACTAGCAACTACTTTAGTGTTACTTTGCGAACGACTCTTAAAACCACCATCAAAACCAGCCGCAGTAGCTTGACTAAATAGTGTAGAGAAGTTTGGGTTATTGACAAAAGTGGCGTCAGCATTAGCAAGGGCAAAACCCACACCATTCTTCACTAAAGTCCGCGACTGAGCTTGAGTTAAAAACCCCGACGCTGCTTGACTATAGTTGTTGAACTTGGCGCTTCCTGTCGCGTCAGCAAAGTTTGCTTTGGAGTTAGGGGTTTTAACAATTGGCAAAAATAAAGTATTTGATCCCATGAAAATCTCCATTTTTATATTGGCTTATTCCGGGAATCATTATATATAGCATTAATTAATAATGAGCGCCATTTTGGCGGCTGATTTTGATGACAATAAGCCGTAAAAATGTTAAGCATTAAGCTATTTATCAGCAGTCAGCTAATGCTCTGGTAGTGATAATATAGCGTTTTTATTTGAGTTGTGAACACACCTCTTGCGCCAAGAGGCAAAAGCCAAGAGGCAAAAGCCAAGAGGCAAAAGAGATCCGAAGTTTTATTGGATAATGAAAAAAGACCTTCTACGTTTATATCTCATTTATAAATTTTCTAGTAAACATTTGGATATCAGTAATCATCTCATGATAAAAGAGGCGATCGCTTAGCGTGCGCGTAGCGCAATCGCTTGATCGCCTCTTTGGGTTTGGCTTCAATGAATTAGAGCAAAATTTAGGAAAAACTGGGAACTAAACCTTATAAGTACTAGTAGGGTGCCTTATTAACACACTTTACAAGTAATCCCAATTTTTAAAAGTAAGATTAAAGATTTAGATGGGAAGATAGGTAGATAGGGAGATGGGGAGATAAAATTTATCTGTAGCCCTATCAGCCTTAAGAATTACTATAAATTTACAGCGTAAGTCCTGTAGGGTATTAGCCATCTGGAATTAAGTTTTAAGCATGGAAGACGAAGTCAGAGTGACTAAGCTCGTGTGCATGAATCCCTTCAAACAAGACTTTTCCACCATAATTTGAATGGAATAGCGCACCATCGTGGGTATCGGTGAGCCGACCTTCAGCAATTACCCCACTGAACCAATAGGAGGAATCAAGATAACCCCAGCCTGAGAATTCAATCTGATCGACACCAACCTCAAAGTCTTTGATGACATCAAATTCACCGGATAACAAACTCTGATTTATCTCAAAAACGAATTTGTCAGCGCCACTACCACCAGTCATCACATCGCTACCACGACCACCAATCAGGTGGTCATCATCATGACCACCGACTAAGGTATCATTGTGGTAACCACCGACTAAGGTATCGTCACCAAAACTGCCATGGAGTTTATCATAACCATTATCCCCATAGAGTTTATCGTCGCCTTTACCGCCTTCGAGGATATCATTACCACCATAGCCATAGACAATATCATCCCCTAGGCTGCTATAGATTTTGTCCCCATAATTAGTTCCATGAAGTTTATCATTCCAAATACTTCCATAGTGGACATCATGGCCCAGGTTATAGATGAAGCTATCTCCCAACAACTGAATTGTACTGGTATTGACTTCTACTACAGTTAAATTGGTATCACGGTTAAACCAACGCTCATATTCTCCTGTGGTTGAGCCTTTGAGGTAGTCGATGCCATTGTTACCATTGATATCTGTAGTTTTATGGGGGTAGTTAAAGTCAACATTATAACTTCCACCAACGTTAAGCTTGCCAACTCGACTCGAAGAAATTAAATTCCCCTTGAAGCCAAAATAATCTAACAGTCTGGTATAACCATTGGTTGTGTCTAATACAAAAAAGTAACTGCCTGACTTTGCAGAAGCATATTCAGTATTGGAATTTTCAATTTCTTTTGAGTCAAGTTGTACAGCGGTTGAGAAATCAAAGGAGAACTTCTCATAAGCACCAACGGAAAAGTTACCAACTACCTTAGCTTTACTGTGGGCAAATACTTCATAAGCGCCCTGTTGACCAACTCCAGCACTTTGAGTAAAGAGTTCAGAAAAAGTTGGGTCATTGATAAAGGTAGCGTCAGCATTAGCAATGGCTTGACTTAAACCATCGTTTACCAAAGTCTTTGCTTGAGCCTCAGTCAAACTCCCTGAAGAACTGTGGCTATATCCTGTAAACTGAGCGCCTCCGGTCGCATTAGCAAAGTTAGGTTTAGGGTTATAGCTTCCAGATTTAAGGGATAAGAATAGAGTATCTGATGTCATAAACGTCTAGGTTGTTCTGTTCACTTAATTAACTTAATTATCAATATTGGTAATAGATAATGGGAAATATAGCGTTTCTATCTGGGTTGTCAACACACTTCTTGCAGGAATTGGTTTGCATACAAGAGGAACCCACCTCTAACCCCTACCAGGAGGGTAAGTAAGGCAAGAGGGTAAAGATATCCGGAGTTTTATTGTTCAATAAAAAAAAACCTTATAGGTTGACATTATCTACAAAAAACGCTATATTATCCAACGGCTAATATCACCAATTTATTGATAGTAAAACCATAAAAAAAATAAAAATACTAGATATGCCAATTTGTCATTTTTTATTATTTGTTTTTGTAAAATTTACGTTTATGAATAGGTAACTATAGGGTTGATGAAGTAAATGTAAACCTAGGGATTATTTTTTTTTTAAATAAAAATAACGATCAATAAAAATAGGTAAGTTAACTATTAATTAACTTATAGCAATTCCGCAGGATGAGCGATAATTAACAATATCCCCGTTCTTTCCTCCCCTTACTTCTCCCCATCTCCCCCTCTCCCGATCAGTTTTAATGATTAGTATTTAAGGGTCGATGATATTACGACCAGATAGGAAGTATCATGCTTTGTAAAGTGGAAAAATTTTGAGGGGTATCACCCCTAGGGTAATTGACAAACCCGATCACACTATTACGGATCACAAAGCTTCTCTAGAAGCTGAGACATAGCTGTTCTTGTGAATTTTATTTAAATTTTCTAATAAGATTTGATGAAGAATTGGTAAAGTACTTGTGATACTATTGATAACTACTAAACTGATTATATGAATAATTAGTTTAGTAAAAATGTTATGAAAACTTGACCAATCTATCTAGCTGGTTAAGTTCAATCTCGCCACTTAACTTCAATAAGATTTAATTAAGATTTCTTGAAGTTATCTTAAAAACCGTGAATTTATCGTCAAAACAACTTGACAGCGCCGATTTACTTCACATAGGATGATTCCGGACATTGTCCTTGGGGTTAGTGCTAAGGAATATTATGTATAAAAGGAAATATGTAAATTAAGAAATATGTAAAGATATTGAGTTTTCACGGGAAAAAACTCATAATTAATTTCACAAGCTTTTCATAAAGTTACCTAAAAAAGGGCGATCAGCCTCCTGGAGCAAGGGTGACCATCAAATTATTACTTATTACCTGGATTAGCTGGGATTGCTTAGGTGGCATCAAACGCCAAACACTTGTCGGATGCCACAGTACTCCTAAGTCAACTCCTAAGTCAACCCCAGGCAACACTACTGGCACTATCACTAGGTCAAAAGGGAGATCAGAGTCTATGTGACCTACCCACAGTAATGTTTGAACAATCAGGACTTGTGCCAATCAAATGGGGTCAAAGACTCCAGCTAACCATGGCGCTAGTCTTGATATAGCAAAACTCACTAACGAAGGGGTTCTAGCTAATGCATCAGAAAACGGTCGGTTTAGAAAAATTAGGGCAACCACCAGATTCCCTTGGCCAATACCCGACCCATAAATCTTCCGAGGTTATTGAACACCTAATCGCGAACTGGTTGGATAAGACGCTATCAAGTACACTATTACCAGATTTTAGTCAATCCTTCCAAATTCATAACTTTGATCTAGGTGATGAAATTATATCCTATCCTAGACGCAAGTTAAGCCAAGATTCTGTTCAAAATGAACCAAATAAGTATTTTTACGTCGTCTGTGGCGGGCGGGTGCGGCTGCTAAGCTTTGATGGGGAAAAACAGCGGGACGTATCCGTACAGGTTCTTGAAGAGGGGGCAACCTTTGGGGCTGAGGAACTGTTGTGTAACCTATCTTATCCTTACCAAGCGATCGCAGGGAGTTCAGGACAGATTGCTCGGATGTCCTTAGCTGAACTGCAACCTTGGTTAGAACAGCTACCGGAGTGGCTCGAACACCTACAGCAACAAGCTCAGCACCGGCAACGCTTGATTTTCTTCAAGACCTTGACAGAATTGCGATCGCTTGACAGCATCAGCCTACAGCAATTGTTGCCCTACCTAGTAGACACAAGGATTTCCGCTGGGGAGTCCTTAGTTGAATCTGGCCAACTCGGTCGTTACTGGCTACGTAGTGGTCAGATTGAAAGGGGCGCAGTTCAAGAGAATTGCCCACTAACCATTGGAAGGGGCGAAAGTTGGGGCTATCCTCAGCCAGTGCCGGAAGATTGGATTGCCCAAAGCGATTTATGGGTAACCCATCTACCAAAGGAACATTGGGAAACTGCCCAACTCCTGGCACCAGTGCTGGCAAAGTTGAGTCCACAGAAGGGTCAAAGCTCTGAAAATGGACACCAGAAATCAGACGCCACTAGCACGATAGTTCACCAAGTCCGTACTCAGTCCGGTCACAGAGTACCGCTAATTCCATCTAACCTCCCTACCAATGGAAATGGTGAAACACAAAGTAACTCGACCCAGGCTGAGTCTGAACTGATACCATTTCCCGTACCGACGAAGCGGCGTTTTCTTCAGGGGTTGTGGCAACGCTATCCCTTCATTGAACAGCAATCGTCTTCAGATTGTGGCGCTGCTTGCTTGGCAATGATTGGACGTTACTGGGGCAAACGATTTAGCTTGAATTCCCTACGGAATCTGGCAGGGGTGGGGCGTGCTGGGTCATCCCTGAAAGGGTTAGCCAGAGCATCAGAAACCTTGGGATTTCAAGCTACTCCAGTCAGAGCGTCTTTAGCTCGCCTAGCGGATCGGAGTAACCCCTGGATTGCTCACTGGCAAGGTGATCATTATATAGTTGTCTATTGGGTCAAAGGGGAGAAGGTACTTGTTGCGGATCCAGCTGTAGGAAAGCGGACGCTTTCTCGACAACAATTTCTAGAGGGTTGGACAGGATATGCACTGCTGTTGAATCCCACTCCCCAGCTAGCAGCGACTCCCAATCAAAAGATTTCTCTGAATCGCTTTTGGGGATTGCTATGGCCCCATCGCATAGTCCTGTTGCAAATTATCCTAGCTTCCCTACTGCTCCAGGTGTTTGGTCTGATTACCCCCCTGTTTACCCAAATCATTTTGGATCAGGTGGTGGTTAACAAAAGTTTTGTTACCCTCAATGTGTTTGCCATTGGTCTAGTCATCTTTGGCCTTTGGAGCATGGGCTTGAGTGTGACCAGACGCTACCTGTTGGATTACTTTTCCAATCGACTCAGTCTTACCTTTGTCAGTGGCTTTATTAAGCATACCCTCACACTACCCCTGAAGTTTTTTGAATCCCGTCAGGTGGGAGACATCCTGACCAGAGTCCAGGAAACTGGTAAAATTCAGGCGTTCCTCACTCAGCAAGCCATTGCCACTTGGCTGGATGTGGTCATGATGTTTGTCTATGTGGGGCTGATGCTCTACTACAACTGGCACCTAACCTTGCTGGTGCTGGCAACAATTGTACCGATTGCGATTTTGACCATAGTTGCCAGTCCATTTCTACGCCAAGTGTCCAGGGAAATATTTAAAGAAGCGGCGGCACAAAATTCCCTGTTAGTAGAAATGATGTCGGGGGTAGCAACTGTCAAAGCAGCAGCGTCTGAACAAGAGGTGCGCTGGCGCTGGGAAGACCGCCTCACGGGTCAGTTGAATATGGTATTCAAAGGACAGAACTTGGCCAACGGCTTAGGGTCAGTGAGTGGGTTGATTAATACCCTCAGCGGCACGGCTTTACTGTGGTTTGGGGCTAGTCTGGTAATTCAGGAACAGCTCACGATTGGTCAGTTTGTGGCATTTAATATGCTCATTGGTCGGGTGATTAGCCCGATTTTGTCTTTGGTGGGACTTTGGGATGAGTTCCAAGAAATCTTGGTATCCGTGGAACGGCTCGATGATGTCTTGACCACCAAGCCAGAAGAGAATACCCAAAAACCCCTGATGCAATTGCCCGCGATCGCAGGCCATGTTCAGTTTGACAATATCAGCTTTCGCTACAGTGAGGATGATGAACAATACACCCTTCAGAACATTTCCTTCGAGGTTGCTCCTGGAAAGACCATAGCCATTGTTGGACGCAGTGGCTCGGGCAAAAGTACCTTGGTCAAGCTGCTCCAAGGACTCTATCACCCAACTACAGGTCGTATTTTGATTGATAGCCACGACATCCGACATATTTCTCCCCAGTCTTTGCGCTCTCAATTAGGTGTGGTACCTCAAGAATGCTTTTTGTTTTCAGGGACGATCTTAGACAACATCACTTTATACAAACCTGAGTATAGTCTCGAACAAGGGGTAGAAGTGGCCAAATTGGCTGAAGCTCATGTGTTTATTCAAAACCTGCCCCTGGGATACAACACCAAGGTTGGGGAGCGAGGGTCTAACCTGTCTGGGGGACAACGGCAACGGATTGCGATCGCCCGAGCCTTGCTGGGTAACCCCAAGATTATGATTCTCGATGAAGCGACTAGCTCCCTAGATACAGAATCAGAGCGACGTTTTCAACAAAATTTAGCTCGCATTAGTCGCGATCGCACTACCTTCATCATTGCGCACCGTCTTTCTACGGTGCGCAATGCCGACTCTATACTCGTCCTCGACCAAGGTCTGATCGCAGAGCGCGGTACCCACTCCGAACTCATGGCTGAGAAAGGTCTGTACTACCACCTAGCCCAGCAGCAGCTAGATCTTTAACCCTGGCATTTATGAAAGTTTGTAAATGTTTTTCGTAAAAAATCGCTCTCGGGGTGATTAAGTATATCCCCCACTGTGTTCAAGATTGACTTTCGCTAACGTTCGTGTTCTCAGTTCAAATCAATACACACAAAACTACCAGTGATTATCGGTGAACTATCATGAACAAACCAGAAGCATCTACCCCGTCTAGAGAGGGACTCCCTAAGGGAGAAACCCCTCACCCTAATCTAACTTCAGCTGAGATTAGATCGATCTATGGAGGGACAGCGGTATCAGCACCACTAGTCCGACCATCACCTAATCATGTCCCAAATCCGGTCACAGCAACATCATCACTAGGAGCTACCAACACTGAAAACTGGTCAACAGCCCTACAAAATCTACTAGATCAGCCACCATCGGTACTGCCCCAGAGACTGCTTTTGGGCGGATTTGCCTTCTGTATGCTCTGTGGGGTTTGGGCAACCTTTGGGCAAATTGACGAAGTGGGTAAAGCCACAGGCAAGTTAGTGCCAAAAGGAGAAGTGTATAAAATTCACCCGTACGAATCCGGCAAAGTGGCCAAGATTGCAGTCAAAGAAGGGGAATCGGTTACCGCTGGGCAAGTCTTGGTGGAACTGGATACAAAACTTGGTGCTACTGAAGTAGAGCGTTTGGAGCAACTGATCAATGCTGACCAAATCAAATTAATTCAGATGCAAGGGCTGATTGAAAACATCCGCCAAGAAGCCCAAACCCGTCAGCAAATTGCCAAAGCGGACATTGACGCACAACAGGCAGCTATCGCTCAGGCACAGACTAAAGTAGCCGCCTTACGAGAACAACTGATCCAACATCAGCAGGCAAAAGTCGCCAGTCAGGACAGACTAGAACGGCTAAAACAGCTCAAGGCGACTACCCAAGCACTGCTCCAGCAACGACAGGATGATGCATTTGCGCTTAAGGAACGCCTCGATAATCTCAAACCCCTGTTAGCATCAGGGGCAATCTCAAAAGAACAAGTATTTCAAGCAGAACATAGCCTACGAGCGAGTCAGCGGGTGATTACCCAAACCCAACTGCAAGAAGCAGCCAGTAACCAAGACCAAATTTATCAAGCCCAGCAGAGTATACGCGATCGCAATAGCGCTATCACCCTCACTCAGAGCGATCTCAACCAGACCTTAGCAGAAATCCAACGACTTCAAGCAGGTCTAACTCAGAAGCAAGCAGAATTCCATCGGACTCAGCTCGAGACCAAGCAGAAACTTCAGCAGTTGGAGATCGAACTGACTCAACTAAATGCCAAAATTGCTGAAAACCGCAATCTGCTAACTAGTGCAAAAGCTAGGCTCAAACAAAAGTTTCTCTATGCACCGGTGGATGGAGTAGTTTCCTCCCTCAACGTTGCCAATATTGGTGAAGTCTTTCAACCCGGTCAAACCATTGCCGAAGTAGCGCCCCAAGATGCGCCCCTGGTGTTATCAGCCAGTTTACCTAATCAGGAGGCAGGCTTTATCAAAGAAGGAATGCCGGTGCAAATCAAGCTTGATGCCTATCCCTATCAGGAATACGGCATCATCAAAGGGAAAGTCACTTCCCTTTCTGCCGATGCCAAAACTGATCAACAACTTGGTTCGGTTTATGAGGTGGAAGTTTCCCTAAACCGTGACTACGTCACAGAAGACGATCAAATGATCCGATTCAAAGCTGGTCAGACAGCCAAAGCTGACATCATTATCCGCCGCCGTCGGATTGTGGATTTCTTGTTAGATCCGATCCGACAGCTGCAAAAAGGTGGTGTCAATCTATAGCAGGACTAACGCTATTTAGCCATCGACATACTGCCTGTAGGGTAATGGGGGTGGTACTAAATCCAGGTCGATTAACCCTGGTGGCACAACCAGTCAGGGAAGAGGAGTACAAGGGAGGGGGATTGACTGACAAGTCGTGGGCAATGCCGAGGGTCGGAAATTTATGGTCAGAGGTAGCATTGAGCACAGTCATGGAAAAGCTGCTTGAATTCCCTGTGGATAAAGGATTTCACAGTTATTTCACAAAATCTGATCAAAATATTCACGAAATCTGATCAAAATCTGATCAAAGTTTTCATAAAGCTCTGTTCAAGATAGTCTTTACTGAGAGTATTTGAAGTGTTTGAGGTTTGTCAGTCAACTAGAAGGGGGTAATAATCTGCTGTTGTCCAAAATGGCGATGATTGATGGAGATTTAGAAGAAGAGAATCCTGAGCTATCAATCGTAATTGATTGGTAAAAAACAACAGGTTGTGAGATTCTTCGAGATCAACCGATCACCCCAACACACCATCTGCGGAGGTTTAACAACTCAAATCAGATTCTTAGATCAGTACTCTAACTCTTCGCTTAATTGACCAACCAGAATCACTGACTATTCAAACTAGAGGTAGAGTTCAAGCGTAAATCCTGCAAATCCAATTCGTTGACCTTCAGATCACAGAGAAATAATCATGAGTTACTCCATGCTTCGTCGTTCTAATCGCCCACTGGGCAAAACCCTAGATCCTGAAAAGATTAGTTTAATTGAAGAAGCAATTCGCGATCACAAGTATTCGTGGGCTTGTGTTTTGATGCTGCGTTGTTTGGGTCTTAACCCCTTAGAATACATACCGTCACGAACCTACTGCCGATTGCGACGGGATAACGAGAAAATGGACTCACTCAATCCAGCTACAACCGACAGCCTCAAGCAGGATCAGAAGTGCTTAAGGAACATTAAAGATCTCGATTATGCAAAGCCCCTTGACAATAGAAGCCAACTAGTGCAAGGGGGCTCTCAAGAACAGTGGTTTAACAACAAATTGCAAAAATTCTACTCAACTACTAGGAATGTAAAATGTTTATAGGGACTGGTAATCTCACCATTGAGGTTAGGGGCGGATAGCTCAATGCTGACAGTCCCCCAATCCCTGAATTTATTTTATTTTTCTTAATTTTTTGATACTGCATAAATTCCATTAATACTCCCAAGTTAGTTTTCCATAACTTGGGTATTTTTCATAACAATTTGTAACATCAAACTATCCATCAAACTTTCCCGCCAAATTGGCG
>NZ_CEYLVT010000024.1:4989-23618 GCF_982860115.1 Moorena sp. | reverse complement strand
TGACAAGTGAGACAAATTCAAGTAAGAGCGGTAGCATTAAAGTAACAACAACAAAAACCCAAGTTGTTGTTAGCTACCTACCTAACTGAATCAAGTGTCGAGCTAAGGTTTCCGCCAAATTGGCGTGACAAGTGAGACAAATTCAAGTAAGAGCGGTAGCATTAAAGTAACAACAACAAAGTTGTTTTTAACTACCTAACTAATTTAATTCAAGTTTCCGCCAAATTGGCTTGACAAGTGAGACAAATTGAATCAAGAGCGGTAGAATAAAACTAACAACAACCAAGTTGTTAACTAACATCAAACTAACAAACAAAAGAGCAGACCAACCATGAATATTTTTGACCTAAATCACATCGAAGTTGTTAACGAAGAAACCAATATTGTTGGTGGTCGTCGTCGTCGTCGCGGCGGTCGTCGCTTCAAGTTAGATATTGACAAGAATATTGACCTTGATATCAGGGTTGATATCGATAAGGATGTTGATTCAAGGGTAAAAGTCAAGGGCCGCCTAGCTAATGCTGAAGCTACCGCTGAATTCGTGGGTAAAGGCGACTTCCTCGTTGAAACTGATACTGACGCCTTTATCGGTCCCAGTGGCGGTAGTGCATTCTCTGTATCTGTTGTTGCAGCTGATTAATAGAACGAAGGGAAATCCTGACCCTAAGGTGTATTTAATTGCATCCAAAATCTAAGCACGGGGTGAAGCATTGATATCTATAAAATAACTTGGCGCGCCAATGCTTCCCCCTTTAATTAAGATTCAATAGACAGACTATACAAGGAATATCTGCTAGCTTCAGGACTTAGCAGGTAAATTTGGCTGTGTGAGCTTACATAAAACTTTCCTTCTTCCTCCTTTAGTTAAGTCTTTAGTTAAGGAAGGTGAGAGTCATCAGTTTAGGCATAGGTGCAAAGAGAAAAAAATAATGATAATTAAGGATCTAGATTTTGCTCAGAAATATACTCATGAAAACGGTATTTTTGGGAGTGCATCAGCCTCTGCTAATACCCTGACATTTGCTTCCAAGGATTTGGCATTAGCTGCGGCAGATGCAGATGCTAGGGGTAAGCGTTTTTCAGTAAGAACTAGGACTAATACCACACTAAATCCTAAGTTTGGGATTAGCACAGCCAGAGCAAGGGCTGACGCTATTACTAGAACTCGCAGGGGAAGTTCCCGTGCTGTGTCTGACAGTCGGTCTATATTTTTATATTCCTCAAGGTAATTTTCTGAAATCCAGCTACAGCTTAATCAAGTTAATCAAGATGTTCGGTAATAGGTAATAGGGAAGGGGTTAAGAGGCGATGGAATATGCTAAAAAAACGCTGGTCTATCGCCTAGCGCCTAGGGGATATGGGGAGATGAGAGCTATGGATTTCAGCCTTGGATTTATCACGATAAACCGAGTTTGAAAGGTCTTGTGCGTAAGTCCTGGAAATGCGAATTATCCTGATAAAATCTTCATCTGAACCCTTTATCATGTTTGGTAAGCGTAGGCTGATAGATCTCTAAATAATTACCAATCAATGAGCAGACAAGTATCCGATCAGTGGAGCAGCGTTCTAGAGACACTTTATTGGCTAAACTAATCACCATTTAATTGGCATAGTTTTTGAAGTGAGCGATTTTTGTTGATAGTTAACAGTTGAGGCTTGGTAGAGGTAAGACCTATCTGTGCAGCAGTAGAAAACTTAACGGTCAACACTCAACAGTTAACAGTCCAAAATGCAGATTCAGCAGGTGCAGCTCAAGGGTAACGCAAGGCTTATAGCCGATTAATAGCCATGTTTAATTTCAGCAGAACATTGACATTTCCTCCTCGTATAAGCCGAATTACAGAGAGGTTCACACAGAGGTTCACACAGAGGTTAAAAAAGCCGATCACACAGAGCATCACACGGAGCATCACAGATAGCGTCCCAGACAGCAGCACACAGAGCATTACAAACAGTATCACACAGAGCATTACAAACAGTATCACAGACAGCATCCGAGAGAACCGTAGTTTAATTACTAGTTCAACTGGCAGTACAAACTATTCTTCAAACTATTCTTCGAGAACCATCAGAAACAATAGCCTCACTATCAATGGCAACAATGGTAGTAGGATAGTAACTAACGACTCACAAACAAATAGCAGAAATAGCAGTTCATGGACTAATCGCTGGAGTTCAAGCAGTAGCGATCGCTTAATCAGTGGTGTTAGGGCAGGTGTAGGCTCCAACGTGATGAGCATCACTACTATTAATGGCAATAGTACACTGCGGGGTACTCAAGGCAATGATGAACTAACTGGGGGAGATGGGGATGATGTCCTGATTGGTGGCTTTGGTACGGATACAGTCACAGGGGGCAAGGGTAGCGATACATTTGTGCTGGGATTGGAAACAACTCGTCCTATCACTGACCCCTCTCTAGCTGATGTAATCACTGATTTCAATGCTGCTGAGGGTGACAAGATTGGTTTAACTGGGGGACTATCTGGGGAGGACATCCTACTAGAGGTATTTGATAGCAATGGTGATAGCACAGCTGATGGGACGTTAGTAAAGCTAGCATCCTCTCCCGATAACGGTATCCTAGCACTAGTTCAGGGAACAGTTAATGCTCAGGGTGAGACTACTCTAACCAGTGCTGATTTCATCACGACCTACGACAACACTATCATTGGTACTGAAGGGGATGACGAACTAGTCGGTGACAATAGCAACGACCAAATTCAGGGACTGCAAGGCAATGATCAGATTGCCGGAGAGGCAGGGGATGACCTCCTGAAAGGAAACCAAGGTAACGATAGTATTAATGGCAAGGATGGCAATGATATTTTACTGGGTGGAGCAGGCAATGATAGCTTAGATGGTGGCGATGGTGAAGACTTCCTGGTTGGTGGCATAGGGCTAGATAGCCTCACGGGCTGGAATGGTGGTGATACATTTGTTCTAACCCAAGAAACTAACCCGATCACTGAGCCAGGGTTAGCTGATCAAATTACTGACTTCAATCAATTTGAAGGAGATAAGATTGGTCTGACAGTCGAAGTCTTAGTAGACGATATTGTCTTAGACGTATTTGATAGCACTGGTAATGGCATTGCTGATGCCACTTTGGTGAAATTCAATAACGATATTCTAGCTGTAGTCAAAGGAACCTTAGATGGACAGGGTGCAACCACCCTAACTAATGATGATTTCATCACAGTGTCTGATGCAATTTTAGCATAATATTGATAAGTAGTAGGAATAACCTTGATAAGTAGTCGGAATCAGCCCATCCCTTACATCTGTTAATTCATCCGTTGTCCCATATATTGCCCCATTACCCCATCAGCTAACATCTGAGCAAGGAAAACCTAACCATGACTATTCTTTCTAGAGCATCCCTTGAACCACAGGAAATTACTGAGTTTCTGAAACGAGAAATCCAGCTCAAAGACGTCTCTGAAAAAATTTTGTATCAAAAAGTCATTAATCGAGCTGCTGCGGAAAGAAACTTAACTCTCACCGCCGAAGAAATTCAGGAAGAAGCCGATAAATTCCGTCACGAAAATCGCTTGGAGAAAGCTTCAGACACCCTAGCTTGGCTAGCGGATAATATGATTACTTCCGATGACTGGGAAGCCGGAATTCGCCAGCAATTGCTAGCTAAAAAGTTATCCAAGTGTCTATTTGATAAAGACGTGGAAAAGTTTTTTGGTCAAAACCGACTAGATTTTGACCAAATCTTGCTCTATCAAATTATTGTAGCTAACGAGAAACTTGCCCAAGAACTATTCTATCAAATTGAAGAAAAAGAAATTAGCTTTTATCAAGCAGCTCATATCTACGACATTGATGAGCAACGCCGACAGAAGTGCGGTTTTGAAGGGAAGCTTTACCGTTGGGATTTACGTCCAGATATAGCAGCGATTGTCTTTGGTGTACCTATTGGACAAGTAGTCAATCCGGTCAAAACTCCTCAGGGTTATCATATCTTGATGGTAGAAAGGTTTATCCCTGCTGAATTAACACCGGAAAGGTATGACGAGATTTTGGATAGACTGTTTCAGGATTGGCTCAATCGTGAACTCAACTATATGCTTCATAGTGACACTATGGTTGATAATGTTGAGAGTCAAACTGCCGAGGCGTTGGGTCAGTAGTGCCATGATTGAGGGTAATGGGTAATGGGTAAGTCAGCTAATGCGCTACGCGCATTAGTTTACCCTTTAAAGTAGGTAAACATCAATCAAAAAAGCCATGGAGGCATTAAACTATGATTCGCTCCCGGATAATCAGAAAATGGATAGTTTCACCAGATGGCAAGGTAGTAGTTCAAGCCGAAAGTAGGGCATTTCGATCTGGTGAGCAAGCAAACACCAGTCAAGAGGTTACTGTGACCAGAGAGTCGGGCAGGAGTTATAGTACAAGTTCCAGCTCTAGCGTTGCATCTTCTACGGGAAAAAAGAAGGGAGCAAGATCAGGGAAAAAATAAGGGAGCATTTTGCTCCCACTAGCGGTATTTTTGCTAACTAATCACTAATTATATCAAATCCGGTTGACTAATTGTCATATTACTGAGCTGGTAATTAATACTTGGAAGATTAGTAATTGGTAGTTTACGATTCTCCATTACCGATTACTAATTCCTAATTAGCAACAATCCAGGGAATAATTGATATGTGATTAACCGGTATTAATTATACTATTAAGTAGAATTAATCTCTTAATAGTTTTGACTTATGAGTCAAAGTTTGAGTTTTGACTCGGTATCCAATGCTCAGTAAACCTAAGAAAAGTAAGCCTAGCAAGTTTGACGATTCAGGAGCTTTAACGGTTACCTTATTGGTTTTAGCTTCGACTAAAGTCAAATAAGTGGCTGTCTCGAAAGTGCGCTCATAATAACCCTTAACATCAGCCAGAGCAAATTCCTCTGTTCCTCCAAACAACTTAGTAAAGTCGTTATAAGTAAACACATTGTCACTGTGAGCAGACACAAGGAAATCATCATCTCCTAGAGTTTCTAGGTTACCAGAGAGAGCGAAGAAGTCGATGGGAGTACTTAAGTCATCGCTGTGATATAACTCGAAAACTACAGTGCCCTCGGCAGTTGCATTTTCAGCAGGTGGATTGTCGATTAATGTGATTAGATCCAGAAAACCATTGAAATCGAACGAAAAGGTTTCCCCTGCATCGACAAAGAAGTTGTAACCGATAAGTCCAGCAAAACTTTCCGCTACACCACGGTAGTTGCTTCCTTCACCCTCAGCGGTACTCAAAGATTTATTACGAGCTCGTTTTAGTGGATCGAGTGAATCAGGAGTAAAATTTGACTCCGCGTTCGCCTCAGCAATCACATCACCCCCACTTGAAATCACAAAAGTGTCGGCTTCAGCCAGGGTAACGACTTCTAGAGGATCAGTACTAAAGTTTTTCAAGTCAAAGGATCCTTTAGACAAAGCGAAAGTAGCAGCCAGACTTGGTGCAGCAGCGAGAACGGAAGCGGTTACTGTAGCGAAGAGTGCTAATTTTTTAGCAATGGTTTTGTTCATTTTCATAGTTTGTTTGGTGTTGTGGAATAAATTTCAACCAGCGAAGTTTTTTTTATTGCCTAAATTTGCGGTTAAATTTGGGAAATTTAAGGCACAATAATTTTTCTGATACTAGTGTTGTCATTGTTGGATTCAACAGTTAGCACAGATATTTATTGGTGCCAACACAAAATCCGGAAAATGATTATAAAGAATGGTAAAAATTTTCATTTATATCATTTTTTCTCCGGAAAAAATCCCTATTTATACGTAAGCAATAAGATCAGACAATTGGTGATAGCTGGCAATGTTAGGATGCAGTTAGGGCGTTAGCTGACGACTTAATACTTACATTTATAGATTAAGAATAAGCGAAAAATTCGCTATTAATTATAAAGTCAGCGTAATTATAGGTATCGATTATTTAAAGATTTTGTGAACTTAATTTCCCGTACATAAAGGATTTATAAAAAAAATGACTACATGATTAAACTGTGCTTAAAAGCTTGGAATAGCTTGTGTTTGGTAATGGGTAATAACTAATCGTTAATCGTCAATCAACTACTAATCACTAATTCAAAATTATCAATTAACTGAAAGATGACCTGTCGGCTATAATCCTTATTTAGATTGGTTTTACCCAATTCAGTTATGCAATTTATTAACCTGATTTTTATCCAACTTTGAGGGAATAATCAGGGAGTTAGTTCTCAGTAATTGAGTTCTGATTAATTGAAACTATGCTCATGATTGTCTATATATAGTTGTTGAGCATAGTGACCTTAAACTTAAAGCTGCTGTAAAGTTAGAGCTGGTAACTATTTTGGGGTGCTTGTATTACCCCCAGACCAATTCCCGATTATCTATTACCTGATATATCTATTACCTGATAAGGGATATAAGAAGATATAATAATTAGTCAGCTGGAAATGATAATCTGATTATAGTCAGATAAATTTGTGGGTTATAGTAAACTCGGTTAATCACGTCGTTGACTCTAAAACTATCAATGAATTAAGCCAGTGGAATTGAACCGAGTTATGGAGTATTTATAGTGTTATGTTAGAAGTAAGCATAATTTAGATTCCAGCAATTCAAACATTAAAGACAACTTAACTAGGAGTCCTGTTTCTAGTTTAAAGTGTAACGATTTTAAAAATCTAATCTCTGCTAATGCCACTAACTTTGAGAACGTCAGTAAGTGTAGGACAGTAAGTCGGTAAACCAAAGGTGGTTGGATTAACGGGTTTGTGATAAATAAAATGTCGGTAATTCAAGGAAAACCGACTCCAAGGATCCATCTGAATCCGGAACAGCACAATAAAGATATTGGCAAGCCAGATAAACAATGGTATGCGAAAATAAATTTGTTTACCAAGATACTTACAAACTTCTTCTACGGCTTGGTTGACACTCAACGGCTGACAACCTAAAACCAATCTACCACTAGACATCCACTCTGCTTCTGCACTCAATGCTTGAGAGGGAGGATGATCAATCAGGTATTGCACGACCTGAGCAATATCTTGGGCGTGGATGAAGTGGAAACTGCCATCAGCTTTAAACCAACGAATCAAGTTAATCCATTTGACAATATCTGGGAGTCCCGATGACAGATGGGAGTAGGGTTTAGTTTCGTCTCCCCCCAGTACCAAGGTAGGAAAGACGGTAGTAATCTTAGGAGCGGACGCTAATTGGGATAAGCGCTTCAGACAAGTGTATTTGGAATAGATATATTCTGTTCCAAGTTCACCAGCTTCTTTCAGTAATTGGTTATTCCTATCGAGTACGCTAGCAGTAGAGAAATAAATTACTTGCTCACAAACAGTAGGGTCAAGCAAGTTGATTAACTGGATAGTTTTGGCAACGTTAATATCAAATGTTTCCTGTTGACCTCCCCAAGCGGTTGCTGCCAAAATTGCCGCATCCATGGTCTTGAGCAAGTCACGAAAGTCTTCAATCTGCCGCAGGTCACCTTTTAGGATGGTAATGCCCGCACGCCCCTTGTCGCCAAATTTCAAGTCGTCAAACTTTAATTTGTCAGGGTTTCTGACTAACAAATACAACTCATGGTCAGTTTCGAGACTTAAGGCTTCAGTGATGTAGTGACCAATGCAGCCACTAGCACCAGTGATAAAAATCCGCTTGGAGGTCATGGGATTTTGGATTTTAAATTTAATTATGTACTCCCGATCCTGACCTAACACAAACAGACAACGAGGTCAACTACTTCTAGGGGTACAAGAAGGTTTTGATCGAGTGAAGAACACTTGCGTGATTGTTGTAGTGATGCATCTTGAAGGATTCTATCCTTAGTCGTCTAATCAAGTATCTGCACTCTCAAGATAGTTGCATAAGGTTGTTAATCTCATCCCCTTCAAGGGGATGAGACTGAAGCGAGGATTCCATTTAGTGGAGGGGCTACGTGGACAAGTAAACGTCTGCACCTTGAAAGCCCGGTCCAACTCTGACCGAAGGATACCCTAGGGAGGACTAGCGCTCCCCGAACCTATGACTACTAGAGGGAGAAAATGCTACAGAATCTAGTTATCGATTCTCTACTCTCTCTTGTGTTATCTACTATTATGCATGAACAGCCATTAATTGATCTGCCTGTTTGGCAGTTTCAAAGAAGAATCTAACGTTATCTTCTGGAGTGCCGGGTAAAACACCATGACCGAGATTTAAGATATGACCTTCGTGGCCAGCTTTGCGAATAGTATCGACAATGCGATCGCGGATAAAAGCTTGTGACCCAAAGAGCACTCCTGGGTCGATATTGCCCTGAACTTTCATATCAGGACCCAATCTTGCTCTAGCTTCTGCCATGTCTACGGTCCAGTCTACGCTGACCATATCAACCCCCGACTGTCCCATCCGTTCAAGCACTCCAGCGCTACCACTGATATAGAGAATGAAGGGGGTATCTGGGTGAGTGGCTTTAACCTGCTGTACTACTCGCTGCTGATAGGGTAAGGCAAAGGTTTCGTAGTCTTGGGGACTCAGTTCACCTGCCCAAGAGTCAAACATTTGTATTACCTGAGCACCGCTATTGATTTGGTAACGGACATAGATAGCGATCGCATCAGCTAGCTTACCCAAGAATTGGTGTAGCATAGCTGGTTGTGAGAACGCCATCCCTTTAATAATGGAGTAATTTTTAGAACTTTTACCCTCAATGGCATAAGCGCCCAAAGTCCAGGGAGCACCGACAAAGCCCAGCACTGCTGCGTCATTGCCCACTTCGTCCCGTAGCGCCTTCAAAATTTTCCGGATAAACCCAAATTTCTCTAAATCCAACAGATGTAGCTGGTCAATTTGTTCCTGGGTACGAATCGGTTGGTTAATGATTGGCCCTTTACTTTCGACAATATCAAAATCGATACCAATCCCTGGCAATGGAGTTAGAATATCAGAGAACAAAATCACTCCATCTGGTCTAAACGCTTTCCAGGGTTGTAGAGAAATCTCGATCGCGATGTCTGGATTTTCCGAGCGCTCGCGAAAACTCGGATACTTATCCCGTAAATCGCGATAAACCTTCATATAACGACCTGCCTGTCGCATCATCCACACAGGGGGGCGCTCTAACTTCTCACCACGAGCCGCCCTCAACAAATAAGGAACCTCGGTTGACCCAGCCATATGGCATCTATCCTATTATACTTTTTTAAGTGTATTTGTCAGCTTATCATGCTGGTATTCCCTTTACTCTCCTGATTTGAGAAGATGAAAAAAGTGTTAATAATAAGTTACATTTTAAGACAGTGCCTTCCTTAAAAGGTGATGGAAACAAACGGAATAACAAGCTTTCCAGCTTGGCCAATAGGCCACGCTACGCGAACAACCTGCTAACCTGCTAACCTGCTAACCTTCAACCTGCTAACCTTCAACCTGCTAACCTTCAACCTGCTAACCTGCTAACCTGCTAACCTGCCAACCTGCTAACCTGCTAACCTCCAACCAAACTCAAGGTCCCGGCCTCAGCATCTAGTTCAACCAGCTGTCCGACAGGAAGGGCAGCGTTAACCCCATCGTGACCGAAAGGCAAGTCAGAAACAACCGGTATACCGAGATCCCAAATGCGATCGCGCAACACTTCCTCCACAGTCCAGCTAGGAACATCCTTGGGAGGAGCACAACGGCTAAACCGCCCTAACGCAATACCTTTCACCCCGGCCATTGCACCACTCATGCGCCACTGAGTCAACATCCGGTCAATGCGGTAGGGAGCCTCGGTGACATCTTCTAGAGCAAGAATAACTCCTGATAAGGAAGGTTGTAGGGGTGTACCGAGCAGATGAGTAGCGACCGTAAGATTAGCCGGTAGCAACACACCAGAAACTTTACTACCTCCCCAACCAACCCCTTTCAAGGGAGGTATGGGTCGTCCTTCCACCCAATCAAACAATCGATTGAGTGACCATTCCGGTTCACCAGCAATAGTAGTCAATAACGGACCATGAACACCGGAAACCCCAATTTCAGCAAGACTCCACAGTAAAGCAGTAATATCCGAAAAACCAATCAACCACTTCAAAGCAGAGGTTACAGGTTGGTTTGTTGAAGGTTGCAGGTTGGTCGAGGTTACAGTTTGTTCGCGTAGCGTGGCCTTTTGGCCAAGGTTATCTGGTTCCAAGTTGTCTTGAGAACCTTCAACCTTCAACTTGCCAACCTTCAACTCTTCTGGCCATGTCCAGTCTTCCAGAAGTCTAGCGCTACCATAACCTCCTCTAGCACAGAGAATTCCCCGACATTGGGGGTCAAGACAGGCTTCGAGCAACTGTTGGCGTCGCTGACTATCAGTCCCAGCTAGGTAACCTTCCCTAGCGTTCCAGTTCTGTGGTAATTGGACATGGTAGCCACGGGATCGCCAAATCTCAATCCCCTGATTGAAAGCATCAACCTCACGCAAGGTTCCACTTGGAACAATTACCCGCAATACATCTGGCGGTTTTAATGGTGGTGGTAGCTGGCATACAGAAAAACCAGCCCTCATCTGTTGCACAGACAGTTGATTCACGCGCTCCCTAATTCGGTATTAGCTCTTAAGTCATGCCTTGATTTTAAACCCTTGAATCAATGTCACGAATAGCCCAGGGTTAAATGCTTACCAACCAGATTGAATGAAACCCAACATTCCCCAACTTTGCGAAGCAGGTGGGGGTGAGGGGTCTTGGGGCTAGTCTGCATTCCCTTGGGCTTCCATGTACTCCTTCAGCTTGTCGAGACTGGCTCCCCCAGCTGATACAGCACAGTAACCACGCTTCCAAAAAACAGGCTTCCAATAGAACTGCTTCAGATATTCTGCAAACTCTTTCCGGATCTCTCGACTGGTGATGGTTTTCAGTGCCATTGCTAGCTCAGATTCGGAAATATTCGGATGTTTGTCTATTAAAAGGTGAATATGGTCACGCTTGCCTAAGTCAGTCTGGCAATCCATTAGGATGCAACCACGCTTAAGACACATTTTGGCGATGATTTCACGAATACGTTTCAACATATCATCCATGATGCAAGCATGGCGATATTTCGTGACAAAAACCATATGCACACTCAATGCTGTGACACTGTGAGCATGGCGGTTTAACTGTCTAGCCATGGGTTAACGACATATGCTAATATTAGTCATTATGGCACAGAAAAAACGACGAAAGGATTTAATTAGGACGGACAAATGGCAGTTAAAGCCATCTCAGCTACAACGTCAACTTCTAAGGCTGACAGTTCAAGAGTTCCGTTCTATTTGTCGTGGGTTGATTAGCGTCGTGTTTACCCATTGGCCTGAACTGGGTGGTCTTTCCAGCAAGCAAAGAATTCCAGCGGTTGAGCGGTTGATGCACAAGACACGTCAGAATCAATATCCTAAGTACGAGTACTTCATTCGTCGTTTCTATAAGTTCCCTTCCTACTACCGGAGGTCTGCTATCAGTTTTGCCATTGGTCAAGTTTCCTCATTTGTCACCCGTTATATGGAGTGGCAATCAGGAATCAGAAAGCGCAGAGACGCTAAACCACCACGGCTAAACGCTGATTGTGGCTGTTACCCGGCCCTGTACCAAGGTCAGTGCATCTTGTTTGGTGCTGCTATGGATACCGCAAAGATTAAGGTTTTCACTGGCGCAGACTGGGTATGGACGCTCGTTCCGGTAGAAATCGAACCTGGATACAAACGTCATTTGCTTGATACCAATGAGAAGCTGTCACCCTATCTCATCGTCAACGAGAAAAAGTGTCACCTCTCAGTCCCGTTCAGATGCAATCCAGATGACAGGCAGGAAACTAATAGAGTCGTATCAGTTGATCTTGGCATCAATACCACTGCTGTTGCTTCAGTTGTTACCTCAGATGGCACTGTTCTAGCTAGGCGCTTCATTCACCCTGGTAGAGACATAGACCGCAGAGATAAACGACTCAAGCGAATCAGCAAAAAAGCCAGTCTGAGCAATGGGAAGTTGCATAAAGGTTTTTGTCGGGGCAACTACCGCAAGGCTAGCAACATCAATACCCAGATTGCTCACTCTGTCTCTAGAGAACTGGTGGACTTTGCGGAAGCGTGGGGAGCCAAATTTATTGTGTTTGAGCTTCTCTTAGGCTGGAAACCTAGAGGCGGACGGAAACGTTCTAACCTGCGCCAACGCTTCCATGGATGGCTTCACAGGGCTATTGCAACCTGGACTGAAGCCAAGTGGAATGAACTAGGCGGTACGGTTAAATACGTCAATCCTAGGGGCACTTCCAGCAATGCCTATGATGGTTCGGGTTCGGTCAGACGCGATTCTAAAAACTATGGTCTGTGTACATTCCCAACTGGGAAACGATACAACACAGATTTGCAGGCAACTTACAACATTGCTGCAAAGTATTGGTTCTATGAGCTTGTCCATAAAAAGGGTGAGGCTAAACGTGGCAAAAGAACCCGTTTAGCGCCTAGAAGTCGGGCTGTTACGCTTTCTACACTCTGGAACACTCCTAGTTCTAGTGTAGTGGGTTTTGACACCCCCAGTTATCCGTAGGATGCTGGGGTAGACTTCATCTAAAATCCCCAACAGCGCTATCCTAGTAGGATGTGTAGCTAAGATGTATAGTATATCAAAAGTCTGGCGACCTAGTAAAGTAACCATAATAACAAAACCATCACAATTGACAATTGACGTATGTTTGATGCTCTCGCCGAACGCTTAGAAGATGCTTGGAAAAAACTACGGGGTCAGGACAAGATCTCTAGTTCTAACATCCAAGACGCCCTAAAAGAAGTGCGTCGCGCCCTCTTATCGGCAGACGTCAACCTACAAGTAGTTAAAGATTTCGTTGCTGGAGTAGAAGCCAAAGCACAAGGCAGTGAAGTCATATCAGGTGTTCGCCCTGACCAGCAGTTCATCAAAATAGTCTACGACGAACTGGTGCAAGTGATGGGGGAAACCAATGTTCCCCTAGCCCAAGCAGACACCCCACCAACCGTTGTGCTAATGGCTGGTCTACAAGGTACTGGTAAAACTACCGCCAGTGCCAAACTCGCTTTACATCTGCGTAAGCAAGAACGTAGCTGTCTGCTAGTGGCTACAGACGTGTATCGACCCGCAGCCATTGATCAATTAGTAACCCTCGGTCAACAAATTGATGTACCGGTGTTTGAGTTAGGTACAGAAGCTGACCCAGTAGACATTGCTCGTCAAGGGGTAGAACAGGCAAAAGCAATGGCTATCGATACGGTAATTATCGATACAGCGGGACGACTGCAAATCGACCAAGAGATGATGGGAGAACTCTCCCGCATCAAAGAAACCGTCCAACCCCACGATACCCTACTAGTGGTAGATGCCATGACTGGTCAGGAAGCAGCAACCCTGACCCGCACCTTCCATGAGCAAATCGGCATTACTGGGGCAATTCTCTCCAAACTTGATGGGGATAGTCGTGGTGGTGCTGCCCTTTCAGTCAGGCAAATTTCAGGTCAGCCGATTAAATTTGTTGGGGTTGGGGAAAAGGTCGAGGCACTACAACCATTTTATCCTGACCGCATGGCATCCCGGATTCTGGGTATGGGGGATGTACTGACCTTGGTTGAGAAAGCCCAGGAAGAGATTGACATCGCTGATGCTGAACAGATGCAACAGAAAATGCTGGAAGCAAAATTTGACTTCAGCGATTTCTTGAAGCAGATGCGCCTGTTAAAGAACATGGGCTCCCTTGGTGGCTTGATGAAACTGGTTCCAGGCATGGGCAAACTCAGTTCTTCTCAACTTCAACAAGGGGAAACCAAGCTCAAGCAGTCCGAAGCTATGATTAGCTCCATGACCTCCGAGGAGCGTCGTAACCCAGATTTATTAGCTAGCTCTCCGAGCCGCCGCCGCCGCATTGCCCAAGGTTCTGGTCATACGGAAAAAGACGTCAGGGGTCTGGTGAGTGAATTTACCAGAATGCGATCGCTCATGCAGCAAATGGGTCAAGGTCAGATGCCAGCCATGGGAGGGTTAGGTGGTATGTTAGGTGGTATGGGGGGTGGAAATTCTCGTAATCTACCTGGTTGGCGTGGTAGTGGCTCTGGCAAGAAAAAGAAAAAAGGTAAGAAGAAGAAGGGATTTGGGGAATTATAGTAGAAAGTTAGTCAATAGAAGGTTAGCCAGTAGAAGGTATGCCAATAGAAGGTTAGAAGGTTGAAGGTTAGAAAGTTGAAGGTTACGCTGAAGGTTAGCCTGTTGTTCGCCTTTGGCGTTCGGTGTAGGGTAGGTTAGCTCCTAGAAGGTATGCCTGAAGGTTAGCCTGTTGTTCGCCTTTGGCCTTTCCGTAGGGTAGCTTAGCTCCTGGTGACGCAGTAGAAGATTAGCCAGTAGAAGGTATGCCTGAAGGTTAGCCCATTCCCATCAGGGGTGGGGTGTCGGGTAGCTGAGAAGATTCTGAACAGGTAGCGGCTTGCCTGCTGAGTCAGTTAAAATCTTCACCATTCAACCTGTTCACTTTCAAACCCCCAAAGATCGCTTAAAATCAAACAGGTGAATTAATTAGGTACAATGATCAAAATCAGATTAAAACGATTCGGCAAAAAGCGTGAAGTAAGCTATCGAATAGTGGCAATTCCCAGCAATGCACGCCGTGATGGGCGTCCTCTAGAAGAACTGGGATTCTATAATCCAAGAAATGATGAAACGAGGCTGAATGTACCAGCAATAGTGAAGTGGCTCAAAAATGGAGCTCAGCCAACACAAACCGTGCGTAATATCTTGCAAAAAGCTAATGTTTTTGAACAAATCCGTACCTGAAATCCTATCTGCTTCTGTTAGAGATGATGACCCAGATTATTCAGCACTGGTGAGATTTTTAATCGAGCCGTTCTTGGAATCACCAGACTCCCTCAGCGTAGACTGTGAGAAATCAAATGGGAAAGAGCGTGTCTGGATTCGACTAGCTTTTAATGGAGAGGATAAAGGGCGAGTTTTCGGTCGGGGTGGTCGCAATATTCAAGCGATTCGGACAGTAATTAAAGCAGCAGCCCAAGCTGCTGGCCAAACTGTTTATTTGGATATCTATGAAGGCTCAGGCTCAGGTAGTAGCCCTCGTCGAGACAATGGCCCTAGTCGTAGAACCATTGTCAGAAGAAATTTACCTCGCCGAGTTTCCAGACCTAGAGTAACTCCAAGATTTCGCTCCTAGTTCTCTATTGCAATAGTTTTGAAGGTTTGGGTAATGAGAGGACAATGGAGAAAAGGGAGTAAAAAACATCCTGCTGCTGTACCTCTCATTACCAATGGCAGGAAACACTGATCAAACACTATCAAACACTATTGACAACTCCCCATCGCTAACCCTAGGAAATTAGGACAGGTTCGTTAAGCAGACAGCAAGCCTTTAGTTGATAAACCTTGAGTGAAGTATCCAAAACAATTGAGCTACCCAGCCCAGAAAGTGCAATCGCCTTGGTGGGAGACCAGGAAGAAAACCTCAAAACCCTATCACGGCAAACCGGTGCGCATCTGGTGCTGCGAGGGCAAGAGTTATTGATTTCTGGCACCGAGAAACAGGTCGAGCGGGTATCATCCCTAGTGCGATCGCTTAAAATTTATTGGATCGAAGGTAAAAGGATTACAGGAGTAGACATCCAAACTGCAATTCATGCCTTAGATACTAAGCGACAGGATGAATTACAAGATTTACATCAAGATGTGCTAGCTCATACTCGCCGGGGTGAGGTGATCCGAGCTAAAACCTTCCGGCAACGGCAGTATATCAAAGCTGTACTAACCCATGACCTCACCTTCTGTGTGGGACCAGCAGGCACTGGCAAAACCTTCCTAGCTGTGGTAATCGCGGCTCAGGCGTTACTAAATAATCAATATGAACGACTGATTCTGACACGACCAGCGGTAGAAGCTGGTGAAAAACTTGGCTTTTTACCGGGAGACTTGCAGCAGAAAATTAATCCCTATTTGCGCCCCCTCTATGATGCTCTCCATGAACTGATTGATACAGAGAAGACTGCCAATTTAATGGAACGGGGCATTATTGAAGTGGCTCCCCTAGCGTATATGCGAGGTCGCACCCTCAATAATGCCTTCGTGATTATTGATGAAGCTCAGAACACCACACCAGCCCAGATGAAAATGGTTTTGACTCGTTTGGGTTCACGTTCTCGGATGGTAGTGACTGGTGATCTCACCCAGACCGATTTATCTAGCAACCAACCCTCAGGATTAGCGGTAACCCTAAAAATTTTAAGATCTGTAGAAGGCATTGCTTTCTGCGAACTCACCAATAAGGATGTTGTCCGTAATGCCCTCGTTCAGAGGATTGTTACTGCTTATCAAAACTATGAAAAGTGAAGAATTGGTATTCACTACGGATCCCCAACCAGAGTGAAAGCAGCCCAATAGTAGGGATGAGAAAAGCTTTGTTTTCCTGGTCCTGACAATTCTGGCGGTAACGAGATGTTCTTGCCCGAGCCATATAACTGATTATTCTCGATACGCACATTGCCTTGAATCATCGCTAACTGTGCCTGTCGTAAGGCTTCGCTTTTACTGGATGTCTTTCTCAACTGACGGTAAAACTCAGTAGTCAGCCCCAGAGCACCTTGATCACTGACATACCAAAGGGTTGCCAAAGTCGAGTCAACTCCTGCCTGAAAGGCTGACCCAGCAAAACCCAACTCTGCTTCTCGATTGCCCAAAGCAGTTCGACAAGCACTGAGTACCAACAATTCTACCGATGGCTCATAAAGCAGATTTTCCATTTCATACAGCCTTAGTTTGCGGTTCCACATCTGAATGTAGGAATCGTTAGGAGTTCCCGAGTTGAACTCTGCATGGGTGGCTAGGTGAATGATGCCATATTGCTGCTGTTCTCGTTGAGCCCTTAAATTGTCCAGAGTAAAGGCTTCGTTGAGAAAAGAGCGACCTTTCCACAGTTTTTCAGTGATGGTGGTTAACTCCACTTCTACCCCAGGCAAAGGCTGTTGATAAGGAAATTTCGATGCTCCCATTGCCAGAACCTGGAAGGGTCTCACATCTGTGTGACGAGAATAGGTTAAGCTCAGACTAGGCACCAAGTTAACACCATATTTCTCAACCAGATATTCTTGCCCATCGTAGATAGCTGCTATAGGTAGGGAACGCAAACCCTCATCCATAGCAAATATTAGGCTCTGAATCTTGCGGTCATTTAA
Source organism: Moorena sp. (assembly GCF_982860115.1). NCBI lineage: Bacteria > Bacillati > Cyanobacteriota > Cyanophyceae > Coleofasciculales > Coleofasciculaceae > Moorena > Moorena sp. Next base: position 6,449 of record NZ_CEYLVT010000024.1, on the reverse strand, counting down.
TTCCTTCTCCAAGGGCGCTATGATCCATCGATAAAGTTGCTCAGCTGGGTAATGGTGGTCTTTGGCATCCAAGCTGTTGGGATTGCTAAGCGATCGCTGAAATGTATTGGTCACAGCTAGGACTTGATTGCGACTGGCACCATTGATTCGCCGCACAATTGGATTACCTTCAGCTGTGATCACCAAAAGTTCCAGCTGGTCGTTTGCTTGTGGTAAGCAACGCTCTGGTGCTTGAGGCACCTCAGAGAGTCGGTAACCAAACCGTCGGTCGATTTTGGAAACAGGGATTGAAGGAGTTTGACATCGAGTGCCTGGTAATGTGCTGGAGTTTTCGACAAAACTGACGTAAATCACTGCAGTCTTTAGCCCTGTCTCCCTCTCAAGCTCCCGAGTCCGATTGCGGACATCATTCTGAGTGTTGATTTTCGTCTTGAACGGTCGCTGAAAGTGTGACTCATATTCTTTGGTGAAGGCTTCTTCAATCAAATAAACTGGGTCACTTTCAGGTGAAACTTCTTCAGTTGTGGAATTTGATTGAGATGACGCAGTAGGGGTTCCAGGTTCTGAACTACCAGAGTCTGAGCTACTAGGGTCTGAGCTAGAGGACTCTTGGGTGTCACTTATAGTCTCGTCAGAGGGGGAAACGACACGCTGGTCGCCACTGTCTCCATCGTTGGGCTCAGTTCTGTCAGGGGGTGTGTCATTAGGAGGCTCGGGTTTAGGAGGGTCTGTTATTATGATAGGGTCTGTTACGATAGGGCCTGGATCGTCCTTGTTAGGATCTGGCTCAGGATCTGGTTCAGGATCTGGCTCAGGATCTGGCTCAGGGTTCGGCTCAGGGTTCGGTTTAGGTTCAGGGGAACGGCTAAAAATAAACTTACCTGGCTTGCCTCCACCGGAAGCATCTAAAACTTCCTGGATTTTATTTTTTATGTTTTCTTGCTGCTCTGAGGTGAACTCTTCCTGACTAACAAACTCTATATCACCAGCATTACCACCATCCCGAGCAGAAGTGTTGATCTGCAACTGATCAGAATCGATATTATCTACGATATTCTGTAAATTTGGAACCTGAAAGGTTACTTTCCCAGCATTACCACCCCCTGAAACCTCGGTGATGATCTCGAGTTCTTCTACCTCTATCTTAATAGAGCCATTTTTAGTTTCCAAAAATACATTACCCGAATTATTACCATTTCTTTCTGTGGTTCTTATTTGGGTAAAAGTTAAACCATCACTATTGCGAAAAATAATGTCACCTTGAGCCGATAAGATCACAGGACCAGCATTATTATTTTCAATTCCAGGAGCATTATTACCACGACCATTATTTGGATTACTGGTGTTGATCTTACCAATAGTGATACTGCCTGATGAAGCATCTCCAGAATTGTCGGTAACTTGAGATGAAGCATCTCCAGAATTGTCGGTAACTTGAGATGAAGCATCTCCAGAATTGT
>NZ_CEYLVT010000024.1:1442-4889 GCF_982860115.1 Moorena sp. | reverse complement strand
CCGCAACTTGATTGCTCAATTCATCTTTATTCAAACCCGCCCTTAAAATCACGGCACGAGTAGTTTTTAAGGTTTGATTCTCTAATTTATTTAAAGTTTCACTATCTAATTCGTTCCGCTTTGAAGTGGAAACTAACTCTAGAAAATTTTCTGGCTGAGTATCTGTTAACTCTGAGTCTGGTAGCCCAGTATCTGGTACAGTGATTGTGATCTTCCCACCTTCAATATTTCCTGTGGACTCTACTTTAAGAGAAGACCCTATGTAATCCCCAAAGGTAACATCTCCGTCAGCAGTGATAATTGGGTCTTGGAGGCTAAAAAAGTTTTTTGGTTCACCAGCTAAATTCAGAATTGAGAAATTACCGCCACTGGCAAAGTGAGCATCTGTAGAGATCCTGCCATCGCTGACCAAGCTCAGGTCGCCACCACTCTGGAAGCGGGTGTTGGGATTGTTCAGTGCTAGGATATCAATGCCCCGATCCTGCTTAATGCCCTGATCCTGGTTCACGCCCCCATCCCCCTGAATCTTGAGGTTTCCTCCTGCTACTGCTTGAAAGGAATTATCTGGTGTGTCCCTAATCCGCACCGTGTCCTTAGCCAATAGGGTTAAGTCCCCCGTGCTAGATAGCTGGCTTTCCGTCAGAGTCAGGTTATTGTTAGCAGACAGGGTAATGTTATCGCTAGATAGCTGGCTTTCCGTCAGAGTCAGGTTATTGTTGGCAGACAGGGTAATGTTGTCGCTAGATATCTGGCTTGCACTCAGAGTCAGGTCATTGTTGGCAGACAGGGTGGTGTTCTTACTAGATAGCTGGCTTGCACTCAGAGTCAGGTTATTGTTGGCAGACAGGAAGGCAGTTTGTGCTGTTAGGTCCTTAACAGTTACATCCCCAGGCGCTATAGTGATGCCAGAACTAGTCAAGGTTACGGTTTCATCACCATTATCCGTGAATTCTGTGGCATGACTCACACCATCCCCAGTTAATAGCTCCGCTAAAGAGAGCGGTGTAAAATCTTGTTCTGCTGTGGGGGTATCTGAGGGTAGGGGTTCAACTTCCAAATTCAGCAACAGACCTTCTTGGCTAATTTTTACCAAACTTTCTCCAGGTACCGTAGCTATAGTAATTGTTCCGTCTGGAAGATCCAGTTCAGTGGTGTTGATGACAGTACCACCGATTAAAGTCAGGTTATTTCCTGCTAGGATTTCTATACCCTCATTCAAAATTAGTCCTGGTGTCTCGGATGTATCAAACGCAAAGGCACTGGGTGTAACGACTAAGGTAGAGTAGTCATTGTCACCAAAGGCATTAAACCAATTCTCATCACCAAAGCCAATCCTGGTGGCCGTAGTTGCGGTGAATGAACCGGGGACATCCAGCTGGCTATTAGCACCAAAAATTATGCCTGCTGGGTTCATTAAAAACAGGTTAGGGTTGCCCTCCCCTGTGATTTTGATCAGACCGTTGATCACAGAAGCATTACCACCGGTGACCCGACTCAGAATGTTTTTTATACCCGGTTGAGATAGGAAGTTAGCAATTTGGTCTTGGTCTAGACCAAACTCCAGAAAGCTGTGAAAGAGATTATCTTCAGAGCGGATGCCACCACTAATGTCAAATTGATTGTCTTGATTCTCATTGGGGGTGACTTGGGTCTGAGTGCCATCATCGGCTGGAATAGGCTGTGCTTGAGTTGGCATGACACCAATATGGGCTACCAACAAAGACAAGGCTGCCAGAGACTGGCTGATTTGACTCACAGCTAATTTGATTTGGCTCATGGGTAATATCGTTTTTAATCGGCTATCCTGAGGTGCGACCCGTGGCGAATTTAATTCGCCAACGGAAAGCGCACCTAAATTCCAAAATGCATTAGTCAACTACAGGATGAGATTAGCAATTTCCTAATACGTCTGTTTTTAAGCTGAGGTCAGATGCACCCTGGGGTATCAGCTGCTTACTAGTGAATCACACTGAATGACACTGAATGACACTGAATCACAATACTGAGGGGAATAGTACTCTGAGTCAGGGTTTGGTAAACATCAGGCTGGTGAGCTTAACTGAAATATTGAAACCTTTATGAAGATCTAAGTATATACACTAGTATTATATATACACTTTTATTATGAATATTACTGATTAACTTTGTTCCCGTTAATTTATATTAACTTCACTAAATCTTTTTGATATAGCCACATAGTTTTAAGATCTCTATGGTAAGCTAATCAGATTAATTTTTAATTACCAGCAATTGAAATAAAAGTCAGTAAAATCATCGATTATCAAAAACTCTACAGATTTTGGACAGTTCTCGCGAGAGTGAACTATACTTGACAGTTAGCCCTGGATTAGGCTAAGGAATATCTAAAAGGATATCTTAGTGAAAACACCGACAGTGGAAACATCTATAGTGCAGACACCCAAAGTTAAAATGGTAAAGGTCAGCACTCCCCTGTTCCTTTGATTCTTGCTTGGATGGGGCGACCTGCCTTACCGCAAGATAGCTGACCAGTCTAAGGTGAGAGGACTTTTGGTTTGAGAAGAATTCTGGGATTATGTCTGGTGTTAAGCTTGCTGCTGGCTGGTGGTGAGGCTCAGGCAGGAGAGTTAGCTGAGCGTTTAGGTCAGTTTCCTGATTGGAAAAGCAAACCGCCAGTCACAGCGGCCACCGGGGATTTGGTATATCCCACTTGGATGAAGGGGACTTGGAAAGTTACCAGCACCCTGATCGAGCAGATAGCACCTCTAGCACCAGAAATAGTGACACCAGGATTTGAAGGTAATCGCAGTCATCTAAAAGAACCAATTAGTTTTCTGGTGCGGTTTCAAAAGGTTGGGAAATCAAGATCAGGGCTTGGGGATTGGTTTATTCCGTTTAGAACTCAACGTTCTAGAAAAAATCGATCAGTCTTCAAACCTACCTCAGAGGTGGTTGCTGAAGAGGTGGTTGCTGACCGAGGGTTCAATGGGTTGAATATTGCTAGGGCTTACCTAGGCGAACGCATAATTAGAGCTGTGAAAGTAGACCCCAACTCCCCTAATCGTCAGGTTACCCTTCTGCGCACTGGCAGCCAACTAGTTTCGGTGATTACTGGACGCGCTTCTGAAATACCAGCTCCGGATCAGTTTATTGCCACAGAAGTTGTCAACCAAGTCTTTCGCGGTACTCGCCGACCTTTTTTCAACGAAGTAGAAACCACAACAGCATATCACTTCTATAAATCACCTAGTCCGATGATTAAGGCTGACCAAGTCACAGCAGTTTACCTCTCACCACAAGACCCCGATTACTTTAAAGCCTTGGAAAAACCTGTGGCTCTCTATCGCTATCAATTAGAACTAGTACCAGTTAGGGAAAGTTGAAAGTTTAAGGTTAACAGGTTGAAGGTTAATAGGTTGAAGGTTAATAGGTTGAAGGTTAATAGGTTGAAGGTTAATAGGTTGAAGG
>NZ_CEYLVT010000024.1:0-1342 GCF_982860115.1 Moorena sp. | reverse complement strand
TTGTTAAAGGGTTGACCGTTGAATGTTACGGTAATGGTTTTAGGGGTTAGGTGTTGGGTTAAGAGTACTAGTGGCGTTGGGGAGGTGTTGGGAGATTTGCGATCGCGATTGTTGTTAACTCAACCTTCAACTGGGTAACCTTCAACTGGGTAACCTTAAACCTTAAACCTTCAACCAACTAACCTTAAACCTTAAACCAACTAACCTTAAACCTTAAACCTTCAACCTTAAACCTTCAACCTTAAACCAGCTAACCGTCAACCTTCAACCTTAAACTGGGTAACCTTAAACCGGATTTCCCCCAATCCAATTGAGCAAAATCGGGTTTACTATCTCTGGTGCTTCATCTTGGGGACAATGACCCAAACCTTCTAAAGGAATAAACTTTTCTACAGTGGGGAATTTAGCTAATTCTCGTCCCAAGTCAATGGGTTCCCAAGGGTCTTCGCTGCCCCATAGTATGATGGCAGGACAAGGCAAAATTGGGATCAGGTCTTCTGGTAGTGGTCCTTGAGAATAGCTAGTAAAGGCAATAAACACATCGGCTGCACCGGGATCAGCTGCTGGTGCCATGATTAGATCAACCAGTTCATCAGTGACAGCTTCTGGACGACAGTAGGCTTGCAACAGAATATTACGCACTACTTTAGGCTTAGCCAGCTGACTAAAAAAATACTGGCCAACCCACTTAATCTTTAAGAATCGTTGAAGTAGTGGTGCGCCAAGACGCTTATACCAAGGGAGTTCAGCCCGTTTACGCTCATGGAGTAGTCGTAGAGAAAAGTTGAGCAGGGCGACTCCTTTGGCTAGCTCTGGATTATCTACAGCGGTTTGCATCAGGGCAATACAGCCTATAGAGTTTCCAACTAAGAAAGCGGGACCACCAACAACCTCCCGACAGAAATCGGCAATTTGTTGCCCCCAGGTTTCAAAGGTATAGTCTATCTCTATACCAGGAGTCGGTTTAGCTGAAGCGCCAAAGCCAATCAAATCAATGGCATAACATCGGCAGGTTTCCCCCAACACTGGCAAGGTCTTGCGCCAATGTCCGGAAGATGCCCCAAAGCCATGCACCATAACCACAGCTGGTCCAGAATTACCGTAAGCTTTATACCCAATGGAAAAGCCCTGCCAAATCCAGGTTTTTGTTTCAATCTGATCCCTGATTGGGGCTGTGAAAGAGGAAGACATGATCAAAAAATCCCAAGTTATGCCATAGCGTTACCTTTACATTTTGTAACAAAACCTAGTAACTATGGTGAATAGTCAGCTGCAGGAGTGGTGATTTTACGGAATTCCCCAAGGCTGAAAGCCCCGTGTTTTTAAACCGGGGATGAAAGCC
>NZ_CEYLVT010000023.1:34213-52371 GCF_982860115.1 Moorena sp. | reverse complement strand
CCTCTTGCCTCTTGCCTCTTGCCTCTTGCCTCTTGCCTCTTGCCTCTTGCCTCTTGCCTTGGCTTGAAGGAGTATAGTCACAACTTAACTAAAAATGCTACATCATAGTTTTATTAATTTCAAATGCTAAACTTTCAGCATCTAGCCGATGAGCACGAAGCACTTCCTGATTTTGACCGCATTTCGGAATATTAAATACTCCAAATTGCCTGACCTGTAATTGTCCAGACAATCCTAATTCTGCCAACCCACTTACAATCCGATCTCCCTGTCCTCCTATTACATAATGGTTATCTAGGGTAAACACCCAGGAGTAACCTTGGAGGATTTGCTCCAACCAGTCTAAATCTACAAAATTTAGCCAAGGCAAATTCACTACTTTTAGGGTGATACCGTGATTCTGAGCCAATAACTGGGCAGCTTGATAGGCTTGTGGCAGCAGCACGGGACCGTAACCAAATAAAATAGCGTCTTGCCCCTCAGTTAAGGCAATCCCCTGACCCAATTCCAACTGATAATCCTCTGGTAATTGATAGGGAATCTGACAGGGGATCGAGACTAGCCTGATATAGCAACTACTGATAGTTCGATGCAAACAGTAGTCTAGAGCTAGGGATACTTCTGCTTCATTAGCTGGTTCAATCATCACCATATTCGGTATCGCTCCTAGGGCAGAAATATCCCTTACCGATTGGTGAGAATGACCAGGACCACCCGGTAGCAACCCAGCTAGGGAGCCAACATAAATAATCTTAGTCCGTTCGGTAGCATTATTATAGATTTGCTCATTGGGTCTGGTGGATAGGAAACAAGCAAAGGAATGCACGATGGGCAGTAACCCTTTCAGTGCCATCCCCCCGGCCTGAGATACCATATCTTGTTCGGCAATGCCACACTCAAAGAACCGTTTCGGGAACTTGTCTTTAAAGGGAATCAACCCACAATCGAGCATTAAATCGGCATCTAGTACTACCAGGTCTTGATTCCGTTCTGCTTGGGTAACCAAAGCTTTGGAATAGGCACTAACCAGTCGTTGCGCCCCATCAGCTACAGCAGGTTTGGCATAGGATAGTATCTCCAATGCTAAGGGGGATGCTCCAATTTGTTCCAATTGGGTATTAGCAGCAGCAATTAGTTCTGCGACTCCGGTCGTGTAGGCTTGATCATCCGGTGCCCCACTATGGAAGCGATATAAGTTCTCTTCTGGTTTGATGGCCGTATGTTCCATAAAGGAGATTCCTTTTCCCTTAATGGTGTCAGCAATCAGGATTTTGGGCTGGTTAGTGACTGCTTTCAATTTTGCGATCGCATTCCCTAAAGCCTTGACATCATTGCCATCACAGCGCTCAACATACCAGCCATAGGCCGCAAACTTCCGTTCCAAGTCCCCCAAGTCACTCACTTGGGACACCCAAGTATCGGACTGGATTTTATTATGATCCACAATCACAGTCATCTCATGGAATCCCAGATTTGCTGCTGGTTGGAGAGACTCCCAAAACTGACCCTCCTGCAACTCCCCATCCCCAGTTAATATATAAACATTTCCCTCTCGACCCATCAGCCGATTCGCGCTAATCATCCCCTTAGCCTTAGAAACCCCCATTCCCAAGGAACCAGTATTCGTTTCCAAGAACGGAATCGAAATATCTGGATGACCAGGAAGTCCATCTAACCGCCTCAAGCTATGGATACGCTCAAACTCCAGCAAACCATGGCCAATCAACACCGAGTACAAACCTGGTACATCGTGACCCTTAGAGGAAAAATAGATATCCCGTGGTTGATTAGAGTTAGTTTTCCTAACCCGTAATTCATTTAAAAACAGCCAACAAACAATATCTAAACTACTAAAACTACTACCAATATGCCCTGAACCCGCCTGTTTTATCATATATAAGGTATTGATTCGACAGTAGGTAGCAAAAAGCTCAGTATGAGTTTCGGGAGTAATGTTTAAATCCTTGAGGCGTTCAAACTCCCGAAACGGGACTAGAGATAAATTTGTCATTGGTTATTGCTTATTGGTTATTGGTCAGGTTTTGGGTTTTAGGGAGTCGGGAATCGGGAATCGGTAGATAAGGTTTGACGTTTTTTTATCACTGAATCATATCCAATTTAACTGCACAAGCGCTTAATCGGTTACTTATTTACTTGCTTAACCTTTAAACAAATTATACTTAGCAGTCTTGTTCAAATAAATAAGTAATTATAACTAATAATTACAGAAAAGAGCGGTTTTCATAATAACGATGTACACAGGATTTTTTTTCACTTCCAACTTTCCTCTTCTTTCTTTTCTACTCCCTACTCCCTACTCCCTACTCCCTGTTCCGGTTATTCCCTGTTCCCTACCAAATTTAAAAAACTAAATTGGTTTCTGGGAGACCATAGGTAAGTGAGCTTCTCCCTGTGCTATTAAATAGTCCAGATACCACCAATCCTTCAAGTCATTAATATCTAATCCCTCATGATCATGGGTAATAAATGGCATAATCACCTTTCCAGCAATTGTATACTCTTTCAGTACCACTTTTGACCAAGCAATTTCCAAGCTAGCATTTTGCACATAGACCTCTGGCAATGCCTGATACGGAGTACTATGCCAGGGGGTACGCCTGGTTGTTGGCCTTTGGCCTTCCCGTAGGGTAGGTTGGAGGTTGGGGGGTTGGAGGTTGGGGGGTTGGAGGTTGGGGGGTTGGAGGTTATGGTTAACCTGAGAATTGCCTAATTGAAAGGTGTTCTGCTCAAGCAACGGTTTCATCAGGTTGCCTTTGAGTACCCACATTTTACCAGGATGCTGCTGGCATTTCTCTACTGCCCGTAAGGAGTCTACTTGATTAGCTTGAGCCAAAAACGCCTGCCAAGCTCGTTGAATGGTCTGTGGTTGGCGACAAGGACTGGTTGGTCGCAGGATGCTGAAGCAATCAAATTCTCGCCCAAGATCACTCAAACGCCTCAGGGTGTAATCAATCCACTCAATATCTGGTGATTTGTCAGTAGCATACTCTGGCGGACGCAAAAATGGTACGTCAGCGCTATAGTAACGAGCAATTTCCGCCACCTCCTCTGAGTCAGTGGAAACAATCACTGCTGAGAACACTTGGCTTTGGGTTGCAGCAGCAATAGTATAAGCAATTAACGGATGCCCTTTCAAACGACGAATATTTTTACCAGGTACTCGTTTGGAACCAGCCCGGGCTGGAATCAAGGCAACTACTGTCGGAGTTTTAGAATCCACCAATTTTCCTGATCTTAGACAATTATCTTGCTGGCAAATTTTTTGTTACCACTTTATAGTTTACAGAAATAGGGAGTCGGGAATCGGGAGTCGGGAGTCGGTAGTAGAACGGGCATCTTGCCCGTTACAATTTTACAAGTAATTTTTGGTTTTATAATAACTCACTATTGCCGTTAGTTATCTATTAGTAATGGCTAGGATTTTATACTTGTCAATATTCACCATTATAGTGTATAATTATATATGCTTAAATCAATTACTTTAAGTACAAATTACTGGGTTTGAGTAAGTAGGGATTAGGGAGTAATAATTGCTCATTGCTACCGTGAACTAAATCCCACACACAGCATTTCCTTAATAAGGGAAGAAGCTTGTTCGCGTAGCGTGGCCTTTTGGCAAAAGTAAATTATCTGGTAAATCATAAGTAGTAAAAAACCGTTCTAATAGAGCAATGGTAAAAATTAACCGTCACAGCGTGTAATCGCAAATCACACCATAAAAATCACACTATATACAGAATCTGCACTAGTTTAATCAGAATGATAGCGGTGATACTACTTAGGATTTACACAGAATTTTGACCCTATTCCCTGTTCCCTATTACCTAAAATCCAAAACGTACTTCAAGCAATTGATAACTGGGATCGTAAACATTATCTTGCAGCAAAGCAAATGACAAACTCAGACCAGTTTGATACCCGTTTCAACCTTTTACTAACTGCCCTCGAGCGGATCACCCAACAGATTGAACAGCTCGGTCACAGAACCGATTCTAATGCTCGTGCTATCGAGCAAACCAACCAAAAGATTGAACAGCTTGGTCACAGGATCGATTCTAATGCTCGTGCCATCGAAGCCTTAACTGGGACTGTCAGTGAGTTCAAACGCGATCGCTTTCGAGTCTACTCTTTGATAGCCGATGTAGCGAAAGCTCAGGCAGATTCAGCTCAAAGTCAATCCCGAATGTATAGCATGATGGAAAACTTAGATGAGCGACAAGAACAACTCTCTCAGCGACAGGAACAACTGTCTAACCGACAAGGGGAGATTGTAGAAATTCTGAAGTTACTGGCTAAATCTAATTAGGATGCGCGAACCACTAGCTCTTGAAAAGACACTAAACACTATTGCAGCAAATGACAAACTCAGACCAGTTTGATACCCGTTTCAACCTTTTACTGACTGCCTTCGAGCGCATCGACCAACAGATTGAACAACTCGGTCACAGGATCGATGCTGTCACCCAACAGATTGAAAAGCTTGGTCACAGAACCGATTCCAATGCTCGTGCCATTGAAGCCCTAACTGATACTGTTAATGAGTTCAAACGCGATCGCGCTCAACTGTATTCTGTGATGGCTAATTTAGCACAATCTCAGTCTAATTTATTTCAATCTCAGGCTAATTTAGCGGACAGTCAATCCCGAATGTATGGCCTAATGGAAAACTTAGATCAACGACAGGAACAACTTTCTCAGGGACATGAACAACTTTCCCAGCGACAGGAACAACTGTCTAACCGACAGGGTGAGATTGTGGAAATTCTGAAATTATTGACTCAATCTAATTAGGGTTTAGAACCACTAGCGTAAGCTAAAGGCCTTTGGCCACGCTACGCGAACAGCTATCAGCTGATAGCTTACAGATCTTGAGAAAACACTAAACACTATTGCAGCAAATGACAAACTCAGACCAGTTTGATACCCGTTTCAACCTTTTACTAACTGCGATCGAGCAGATTAGCCAACAGATTGAACAGCTTCGTCAAAGAACGGATTCTAATGCTCGTGCTATCGAAGCTCTAACCGATACTGTTAGTGAATTGAAACGCGATCGCTCTCGACTATATTCTGTGATGGCCGATTTAGCACAATCTCAGTCTAATTTAGCTCAAAGTCAATCCCGAGTGTATGGCATGATGGAAAACTTAGATGAGCGACAGGAACAACTCTCTCAGCGACAGGGGGAGATTGTAGAAATTCTGAAATTATTGACTAAATCTCAAGCAGGGTAAATCTAAGCTATAAGCTATCAGTGGTCAGCGGTCAGCTGATAGCTTATAGCTGATATACCAATCCGTGTAGGAATTGCGAGAATTTTTGTTCCCTTTTCCCTACTCCCTGTTCCCTGTTCCCAGATCCGCTGTTCCCTTTGGTATAGCTGATAGCTTAAGCAAAAGGTTTCAGCTTACGTTTGATGGTTGAAGCTAAGCCGAGAGTGGCAAGGATAAAGAGACTTATACTATGAGTGGGTTCAGGGACAATCACCGGTTTCGCAGAAAAACTAATCGGTAACTCGCTATCTTCTGGTCCCAAATTTTCAAAACCACTGATAAATGGCGGTGCCGAAAAAATTTCAAAAAAACTAGGGGGCTGCAAAAAACTAGCGAAAAAGACATTAACAAAGTTTCCAGCTGAGGTGGAAAACCCAAAGCCATCAGTTGTTAACTGATTACCATCAATACTAATTAAATTGTCAACCTCGAAAGGTTCGTTTCCCGGTGTAGAAGTACCAGTAGGTTGCAAACCCGTAATTGTTTCGCTGTTGCGCGTGCCAGTAATTTCAGAAATCAGGAAAAAACCCAAATCATCAGGAGTATCATTAGTAGTGAAAGTACCACTGGCTTCGATACCAGGAGCAGAATAACTCCAGTTCCAATTTAACGCTGAAGCTGCCTGGGGTGCCACCAAAACCAATCCAGAGGTAGCAATCAGGAGTGTAGCAGATAGCAGAGTTAGATTTTTCATCGCAAATTTAGGGTTGATCAAAACTATACCAAAGGGAACAGGGAACAGGGAACAGGGAACAGGGAGTAGGGAGTAGGGAGTAGGGAAAAGGTAACAAAAATTCTCGCAATTCCTACACGGATTGGTATATCAGTTATGAGGTAAGCTTTTCAACCTCAAAGTCCCCCTTCTTAAGGGGGATTTAGGGGGATCAAGTTGTACCTTATGGGATATAGAATTAAATAATAACTCAAGACATGAAGCCGCACAACATGATTATCCGAGATGCAGAAATAAGGGATCGTGAGAGCGTGCGCTCCTTACATATATCGGCCTTTCCGATCGGGGAGGGTGATATTGTGGCAGGTCTCGCTGATGACCTCATCTCCAATATTACCGAGCCATGTACCCTATCATTGGTAGCTGTCGATGACAATAAAATAATTGGAAACATTGCATATAGTCCTGTATTTATTGCCGAAAAACCAGATTTCCATGGGTATATTCTGGCACCACTTGCTGTTAAGCCAGAATACCAAGGTAATCGTGTGGGGAGTAAACTAATTTATGCTGGGCTTAAGCGATTGCATAGTATGAATGTGGATATTGTCTTCGTGTATGGTGATCCTAGGTATTATGAACGATTTGGTTTTAAAGCAGAGTTGGCAACATATTTCATTACTCCATATCCATTGGAGTGGCCTTTTGGTTGGCAGGCACTGCTACTTGGGGAGATAGAGGTGCCAGGTGCTGCTGTGAATATCAAATGCGTAAAGTCTTTAAACAATTCTAAACTATGGTGATAGGGTGATAGGATTTATATAACAGGTTCAATTAGGCTTTAAAACCCTAGTATTATCGTTAGTTTTAGCCATAAATTTACCAAATTAAGATCTTCCCAATAGATTGTTGAAGTTATTGGAAATAGTGCGGGTGGTGGGATGTTCCTCTCCCAACTTATTGATAGCAATCTGTAGAGCCTGTCGGTAGAGGGGTTCCGCTTCTTGGTACCGCTCCTGGTCATGGTACAGTTCTGCCAGGTTGTTGAGGCTGGTGGCCACATCTGGGTGTTCTTCACCCAGCAGGCGTTTACTCAGGTCTAAGGCTTGCTTGTACAGGGGTTCCGCTTCTTCGTAGCGCTCCTGGTCATGGTACAGTTCTGCCAGGTTGTTGAGGCTGGTGGCTACATCTGGGTGTTCTTCACCCAGCAGGCGTTTACTCAGGTCTAAGGCTTGCAGGTACAGAGGTTCCGCTTCTTGGTAGCGCCCCTGGCTTTCGTACAGAGAAGCCAGGTTGTTGAGGCTGGTGGCCACATCTGGGTGTTCTTCACCCAGCAGCTGTTTACTCAGGTCTAAGGCTTGCAGGTACAGGGGTTCCGCTTTTTGGTAGCGCCCCTGGCTTTCGTACAGTAAAGCCAAGTTGTTGAGGCTGTCTGCCACATCTGGGTGTTCTTCACCCAGCAGGCGTTGCCTCAGGTCTAAGGCTTGCAGGTACAGGGGTTCCGCTTTTTGGTATCGCTCCTGGTCATGGTACAGTTCTGCCAGGTTGTTGAGGCTGGTGGCCACATCTGGGTGTTCTTCACCCAAGCGCTCTCTAACTTTTGATAAGCATTGCTGATACCAAGGCAAGGCTTGTTCGTAAGCTCCTTGACCCTGGTAAAAGCGGCCTAAGCCTACAAAAGGCCAGATTAAATCTTGGTCATTTAAGTATTCTTTTTGGTTAGTGGCAACTTCCACCAGGTGAGAGATAGCAGGGGTAATTGCTAGAATGTCGGACTGAATTGGGGTCTCAGGAATATCTTTTGCTATTGCTACGATAGCTGAACAAAAGCCCTGTTTTAGTTTGTCAATATCAGCTAATTGTTCCCCCTTGATAGCCAAAAACTCTCTAATCCGTTCGTGAAGTTGGTAGGTGTTATCATCCAACTGCTGGAGTAAATACTTTTGAACTAAGATATCCCGATTCACGACCAAATCAAAGTCTAAGCTAGCTGCCCTAGCCGCCTGGGATACTAATGACCATGGAATAGGAGCCAAGGCAAACAAACTCAAAAGACTAGCCATGGTTTGAGCTGAAGACTCTAACGCATCCCAATTGAGTTCCAGCATAACTTCTGTACCAGAGTCCCCTTGTTGAGATTGCTCCTCATGTAGGTCTGAGCGCTGTGCGGCTATAGTGTATAATCCTAGAGGTATACAGCCAACTTTTTGACAGAGTGTTTTGGCAAACTCTAGCTCTTGTTGATCAAACTCCTGCCTTAACAACTTTGCTAATAATTCTAGAGCAGCAGTTTCTGGTAATTCTCCCAGAGGAAGTGATGCATAGGGTAACTGTGAACTACGTGTAGTGATTAATACCCTAAATCGAGAACCCATGGGCGGTAAGTAATCTTGGATTTGCTTGATATCAGTGACATTATCAAAAACTAATAAAACCTTACCTGGTCGCCACTTTTTCCAGCAATAAAGAAGTTGGCTAGCAATGCTGAGCTTTTCAGGAATCTTAAAACTAGGAAAATCATTCACAATTGCAAATTCCGAGAGCTGGGTGACAATATCAACTCCCTGGAGATTTAACCAACAACAGCCACCAGGATAATCTTCTAATTTGTACCAAGAGTATCGAATTGCTAGTTCTGTTTTCCCTACTCCCCCCTTACCGGTGCAATCAGTAATGGCTACAATAGTGTTGTCTTGCAATAGCTGATCTAACTCTTCGAGTGGCTGCTCTCTATCCACAAACTTACAGGCTTGACTAGTAGGTATATTGTGGGCAATCTCAAAGGGATTAGGATGATAAACATCCCGATCACCATCCCAACTGCGACGATAAAAATAGGTTGGTAGTTGCTGTTTATTCAAACTAGCAAATTGTTGCTTAACGTGATTAGCAACTACTTCCAGATCTGGCAGCCAGTCGTGTTGCTCCAACGCTTTTCTTACGGCTTGGGAAAAGTATCCCGTTTTTTCCGAGGAGTTAACTTTTGCTGTCTCCCCTTCTCTCGTAGCCAGTAAGACAAACTGTTTACTTTCTTTCCTAGGTTGACCACTATTAAAATGTTTTCCTCCCAAATTAGTTGGTCGCCCTCTTGACTCTAAAAGATAATTAGCACAAGCATCGACTATACAAATATGATGGGGAATTTTAAAGGCATCTGAACCTAAAAGCAGTAACAGGGAATTAAAATCTAGATTCTGCCAATTAGTTTTACTAGCATCAGCACAAAGTAGCCTGCGATTCCGTTCGGAGGTAATTAAACCATGACCTGCCCAAAATATAAACAGTAAATCTCCGTTTTTTTGAGACAGGTCATTGGTAATGATATCAACTATATTCTGCTCTGTTGCTGGCTCTGAATTTATATCAAATTCTTGAACAAGTTCACTATTTCCATTTAAAGGTGACAAACAGAGCCTGATATTATCCTTTGGGACTCCTTGTGATAACAACCAATCAGCAAACGTGATAGCATCATGAACGGGACCATCAACATTCCAGTTTGTTGCTTGATAGTTTTCGATACCGACAATTAACCCATAGGTTTTTTCTGGCTTAGCAGTAATAGTCATGGTAACCTCGGGATAATTGCTTTCCAGGTAGCAGGGTTTGTCCAATAAGCACTATGAGCTTGGGGAAAGGGTTGTTTACTGTCCACCAAAACATCCTGCACTTTATTAGGAAATAAATTAGCACCAATGTAACTAAGGAAATCTCGTAAATCATAAATATTCAACCACTCCGGAAAAAAGTCTGGCAGAGGCTGACCAAATTCTAGGCTAGATAAGGCATTAATTTCGTATAAAAAGGGAGCTTGAGAACCCACTGTAATTAATAATGTCACCTGTGCCATTGGTTGAGTAACTAATAAATCAACACAAGCAATCCCTCCTAAACTATGAGCTAATATAACAACTGGTGGTTCAGCGTCTTCTATCGTTTTCTGGATAAAATTACGTATTTGCTGACCCCGACTTTGATAGAGTATGATATCACCAGGTGTAGGAGTATTTGCTTCAGTAATTGCACCCCTTTTACTCCTTACCCAAGCTGTAGCTGGACCCGCCAATAAGGAAAGTGGTTTCTGGATCCAGTCACCCAATCCCAAGTCTTCCTCCTTACCCAAAGCATTACTGAGTGATTTCACGAGTTGATCACGCAATTCCGGATTAGGAAGTATTATAGGATTCTGACTGTTCTGCTGAGAGTCAAACATTGCCTGAGCAATAATTGCTCTTGCGATCGCTCTAGTTATGGTATCACCATCTTCACCATCTAAATCAGAGACTTGGTTTAATACGTCTTGATAAACAGCACTACTCGTAACATGGCGTCGTGCCTGATCAAACCCCTCTGCTATGCCTGCTGCTTCTAATTTTTCTTGCAATTCTCCAGTAGGAATTAAATCCAGCAACCGGTCATGTAATTGATCTCCCGGTTGTTCCCCAAAAGGATTACTATCACCACCAGTGCTTGGTTGAAACGACAACAATCCCAACTCATAAAGGGGGTTCTGATATAACTGCTGCCAAAGAATAATCTCTTGATCCTCTTCCTCTCCCTGATCCAGAGCTAAAGTAGCATCAAACAACGGTATCGATCTCCCTTTAGCATTGAGCTTACTCCCAAATTCCCCACCCCAACAGCAAGGAACAACGGTAATGTCCGGACGTTGTTCAGTGACAAACCCCTCAACTATCTTAAAGGTTTGTTCATAGGCAGCTTGCCTAACCCCTGTGCCATGGACAAATACGAGAGTTGTCATAGTTTAGAAGATAGTTGATCAATATCTATATCTATATATTTTAGCCTCAGCGGTCAGCCGTCAGCCGTCAGCCCTCAGCAGACTTAACTCAAATTCAAAGAATGCTTAGATATTTTATTCAAAAGCTCAAAGGTAAGCATTCAGCCTAATACTGTCAGCGGAAGGCCTTTGGCCACTAGCTGACCGCTGACCGCTGATAACTGACCGCTGTTCTAGCTTTTATAAATGAAATGTAAACGTAGTAGGTCTTTTTTTATTGTCCTACAAAACCCCGAATCTATTGGCTATATTGACTTTTGTATTTTGCTTTTAGACTTTTTATTTAACAATTTTGTTTACAACTCAAATATAAACCTTATACATACCAATAAAAAAAAAGCGGTCAAGTTTTGGTTAACCCAAATTCTTGACCGAATTCTATGTTGTAAACCATCATAAGTACAGCTTAGCTGCACTTAAATGTAAATCACTACTGATCCACGAATACATTATTATCGAGTTAGTCTGCAACTCCTCGAAAGCAACAACATCCCAACTCAGTTTACTTGACACTCCCCGTCCTGTAAGAACGGGGATTCTTAGTTCTACGACATGCCTTAAAATTAGTTATCCTGAAAGGCAATACTTAAGCCAAATGCCCGTTAAAAACCAAACATCTAGCCTAATTTAACTAACCCCAGTGGGCTTGTCTCCCTAAGCGTTGAGTTTCCTCAGTTTCCGTGTGCCCCACGGTACTTTTGTTTTCAAAGTTTGCTTTACTGGTTTTCGGTATCTGTTAGGATCCATACGTTTTTAATGAGGTTTTTCGCTCCTCGTGTACTAGTATCGCTTTACGTCGTTGTTTTTAAACTGGCAGTACCGACGAATCCTGCCTGTACTAGGCTACATTTTATTATATCACACAAAGCCGTCCTGGAAGGACGGGGCTTGAGACCCAAAATTTTTGGTCATACCCCTCCACAAAATAATTTCCACAATTCTTGGCCGCCAGGGCGGCAAACCCTGGCAACACCCTATCCTAGTCTAGGTATAAATATCGAATCAAGGTGCTCATAACTTCACCAGGATTTTCCGTAGGCTCGGGAGTGCTCCACTCCTCGGGATAGGCGTATTTAAGGGCATAAATAGCATAAATAGTATGCCGAACTTGTTTAGGAGAACCAATCAAAATATGCTTGAATTTTTTCCCTTTGCGACCTTGATTGTCAGGGTTTTGATTTTCATCAGAGTTGGGGTTAATGTTTTGATTCATGACCAGTTATTAGTGTAAATGGCTTACATTATTAATATATAAATAAATTAATATATTGTCAAGGGGTTTAGGAATTTTTTTTATTACGAAATATGGAGATTGTGGAAAGGGTGGGGAGTGTAATAAATGTGGAAATTATCAGATGTCAACTATTTGTATTTTGTTGAATTTTTTGATAATATAAATTCTGTTATGATCAGTTATGTAGGGTGCGTTAAGGACGGATTTGCCCTGATGTTATCCGTAGTCAGTGTTGGAACATTCCGTCCCGTAACGCACCACTTCCTAGATTTTTTTAAAGCTTGTAAACTGATGTTTATAGCGGCTTTTAGTCTAATCAGGTAAAGAGGATTGTTTCCCTATTGCCTATTGCCTCTTGCCTATTGCCTCTTGCCTCTTGCCTATTGCCTCTTGCCTATTGCCTATTGCCTCTTGCCTACTCCGCTGTATGGGATGATATTAATAGCTTTTTGGCATGGGCATCTTGCCGTGGAATGGGCATCTTGCCGTGGAATGGGCATCTTGCCCGTTACCACTCTTATCATTATCGGGGAGAAGAATTAGTGGACAGCAGAAAATACGCCCCAGCAACCCAGCGCAACCGGGAACCAATTTTAAACGTACTTTTAGAGATACTACCAGCCACTGGCACAATTTTAGAAATTGCTAGCGGTACCGGAGAACACGCTATCTATTTTGCACAACAGTTAAACCCTCGAAAATGGATTCCTTCGGATATTGATGCTTCCCTCCGTGACAGTATCATCGCCTGGGCTAAAGATTACCCTAGCGACAACCTCCATCAACCCCTTGATATTGATGTCAGTCAGCCAGTTTGGAAAGTAGAACAGGAAATACTATCAGAAATACCAGATATTGTAGCGATGGTGAATATTAATATGATTCACATTTCACCGTGGTCTACTTGTTTAGGATTAATGGCAGGTGCTGGTCGTATTCTTTCATCAGGAGATATTCTATATTTATACGGTCCCTACAAACAAGGTAATAAACACACTGCACTTTCCAATGCTGATTTTGACTCCTATTTACGAGAACAAAACCCAGAATGGGGAGTACGTAATTTAGAAGATGTTGTAGAAGTTGCTAGTAATCATAATCTCATCCTTGAAAAAACTTATCAAATGCCAGCTAATAATCTTTCGGTAGTATTTAAACACATGTAAGCAGTCAGTGGTCAGCGGTCAGCGGTCAGCAATTATTTGCTCCTATAAACATTACCCTTGGATAACCGTAATCCAAGGGTATATAACGTTACTTATAGTAATAAAGGAAACAGGATTTTTTCCCTACTCCCTACTCCCTACTCCCTACTCCCTTATGATCAAAATTGCTCAGGATCAATATTAATATAGATATCCTTCAACTCAGAATAGACATCCAAGGCTTCTGTGCCTGGTTCACGGGTACCATTACCAGATTGCTTGAGTCCACCAAAGGGCATATGGGGTTCACTGCCATAGGTACCGGCATTCACTACAGCTACCCCAGTTTGGACTTTCTCACAAAACCGTACTGCACGGTGGATGTTGCGAGTGTGAATCGAAGCAGTTAAGCCATAGGGGGAATCGTTGGCAAGAGCAAGAGCTTCCTTAAAGTCTTTGACCCGGTAGAGACTAGCAATCGGACCAAATAATTCACATTGAGAAATTTCCGCGTGGGGGTCTACATTCTCTAGCAGGGTCGGAGCCATATAGAAACCAGTAGCATGGTCAGGGTCTGTTAAGCGATCGCCTCCCACCAGCACCGTTGCTCCTGCTTGCTGTGCCTGTTTAACTGCTGCAATCATGTTGGTCAACTGTTGCTCATTAATCACTGGACCGAGGTCATCCTGGTCAGTGGGACCTAATTTTAATTCCTTAGTTTTCTCTACTAATTGGTCACGGAATTGATCATAGATGCTGTCAAAGACAATGATTCGACTAGCAGAAGCACAACGTTGACCAGCATTACTAAACACTGAGAGTAAGGTCCACTTGATAGCATTGTTCAAATCCGCATCATCACACACAACCAAGGGATTCTTACCCCCCAATTCCAGGGATACCCTACCAAAGCGCTCCCCAGCTACCCGTTGCACAATTCGTCCTACTTCTGTGGAGCCGGTAAAGCTAACCACAGCCACATCAGTATGGGCAACCAAGGGAGCGCCCGCTTCTTCACCATATCCCTGAATAATATTGAGTACACCAGGGGGTAACCCAGCCTCTTGAGCAATTTGTCCAACTATCCAAGCCGTGGCGGGAGTGTCTTCTGCTACTTTTAATACCGCGCTATTGCCACAAACCAGGGCTGGAAAGACTTTCCAGGCTACATTAGCAATGGGAGTATTGGCCGCAATAATTAATCCAGCGACTCCCAGAGGTTGACGCACAGTCATGGCATATTTATTAACCACACCGCTGGTAGTGGTGCGACCATACAACCGTTGTCCTTCACTCGCGTAGAATAATCCTAATGCGATCGCACCGCCAGTTTCTCCATAAGCTGAACCATAGGACTTACCCGTTTCTGCTGCTACTATCTTGGCAATCTCTTCCTGACGGGCTTTCATACCCAGCACAATCTCGTGTAAGATGTTTCCCCGTTGTACGGGAGGAGTATCAGCCCAAGCCGGTTGAGCCTGTTTAGCTGACTTTACCGCTTGCTCAATATCTGCTGCTCTTGAGCGAGCTACCTGACATAGCACTTGACCATTGGTGGGGTCTAGCTTATCAAACCATTCTCCTGCCACTGCTGTTACTTGTTGACCATTAATCCAGTTCAAGACTTGGCTTGGTAAATAGTCTGGTGCCATTAGTTGTTCCCCCTTGGAAGTATCTCATGGTGAGTAATGATATAGCATTTTTATTTGAGTTGTGAACATAGGATTTATAAGAAAAGGGAGCAGGGAGCAGGGAATAGGGAACAGGGAGCAGGGAGCAGGGAGCAGTGATAAAATTTGACTATTTCAGCACTGAAATTGATTGTTATCACTTCCGTTATTAAGTTTTTTTGTACTGCGGCAATATATCAGTATTGCGTTTTTCATAGCTATAAACTAAACATAATTTATTCCCTACTCCCGATTCCCGATTCCCGATTCCCTACTCCCTACTCCCTATTCCATCTATTGAGCTCCCAAAAGATATTGGTCTATCATTGAAGTATTGTGATTAACCAAGGGAGCATGAAGTGGCTTTCTAACCCACCCGAACCAGGGAAAATTGATGGCAAAGGGCGATATATATTGTAGTATAATCACAAACCTGGGGTTTTTTCCTGGTCGGCTACCGAAATGGAAACATCGGGATGTATCGGCAAATATCATTGTCCCAGACGCACCAGTTATCGAATAGAAGTGTTGCGGATCAATGAAGCGACTGATCCACTCATCCTTTAGTCTTCCTCCTTGATAAGATCGGTATATTTTCTGCGATTCTTGTGCTGGAATTAGAGTCAGAGGACCAGACTCTTCTGTCACATCCTCTACATAAATATATAACTTAATTTGCCTAACGCCTTCTGGGTCTAAATGAAAAAATTGAGCTCCTCCTTCATAGAGTTTTTTATTGGGCGAGTAGAGTAACTTAACGCCATTGATAATTGGTAAAATGCCAATGTATTTTGTTACTATACTTACTAACGTTGGATCACAAGCTAGTTTTACTAAAGACTCCGTAAGTCTAGACTTATCTGGATGGATACCTCTGAGGTATTGTTCCTTTCCTTCACCTTTTTTGGTAAAAATAGATTGATCAACAGTAGCGATATAGTCCCGAGATTCCGCAATTATTTGGTTAACCGCATCAAACTCTTGGGGAAACCACACTAGAAATCCATCTTTTTTAGATACACTAGGTAATTTTTGGTTACGCTTAATGACTTGAAAGGCTAAATATTTGCGAATACTATAAGTAGGAAAGTTTAAAAATCTACTAATCCTTTCGTAAACCTTTCGCTTGGTGTAGGGATAGTTAAAGTGCTTCTGGTATTCAAGAAAACGTTTATTTATTAAAGGGTGCATCTTGTAAATCAATAACTCAGCTATGCAGCGCCGACCTGAGGAGGTTTCCGACCTCAGCGACTGCATTAAAACAGTGAGATGCACCAGTTTAGTCTACCAAACGGTAAAACCGCCATCGACTCGGAGTTCGATACCTGTGACATAGGCAGAGGCATCGGATGCTAGAAACACTAATGGGCCAAGTAAATCTTCAAACTCTGCCATCCGTCCTAGAGGAACGCGATCGCAAAATTTACGTTTGAATTCCTGATCCTGTCCACCCAATACTCCTCCCGGAGAAAGGGTATTAACCCGGACACCAAAGGGTCCCCAGTGGGTAGCAAAGTACCGGGTTAAATTAACCAGTGCTGCCTTCGATGCCCCATAGGCAGGGGGTTTTAAAAAAGGAGGATCGCACTCCAGATGCTCATAAAACCGGGCATCGGGAGATACGCTCCCATACAAGGAACCGATATTAATGATTGAACCTCGTCTAGCTTCCACCATCGGGCTACCGAAGACTTGGGTCACTTGGAATGCTCCCAAGAGATTCACCTCAAATACCTTGCGGCAAATCTCTAGGGGGATCTCGTCCAAGGGGTAGGTTGTCACTGGACCAGGAGGTTGGTCAATCCCAGCATTGTTGACAATCACATCAGGAATGCCAATGTCGCTCAGGATGCGATCGCGAATTGCGGTCATGGCAGTGCGATCGCATATATCACCCCGCTCCAAACACAAACGAGTCTTGGGATAATGCCCTTGAAGTAGCTCAAAAGACTTTGGCACCTGAGCCAATGGTAGGTCTATGCCCACAACCGTTGCGCCAGCATCCAGTAATGCCCGACTCCAAACCGGTCCTAGTTTACCTAAGACTCCAGTAACAATAGCGATTTTGCCAGAGAGGTCAAAATAATTCACGAAGCCAACAATACCCTACACAGCAATCTGTTTAATATTTTCCACCAACCCAGCCAAAGTAATCGACTCATCCACCCTTAGGGGTTTGGTTAAGACTTTACCAATCACATTGTCCAATTCATAGGGGGGTAAACCATCCCCTGGGGATTTCATCGCGATATCCTCTGCCCTTAAAACATGTCCTACAGGTAAATTATCCGCAGCAACCAGTTTTTTACCCATCTTGAAGTAAGCAGGACGTTCATTTAGGTGTACCTTCTTCACCCCATCCCCAAAAGCTTGGCGAGTGCGTCTTAGGTCTCTTACCATCTTGCGCAACCCTGTCGGTTCTAAGGAAAAAGCATGGTCTGTTCCTTTCATCGCCCGGTTCAGGGTAAAGTGTTTCTCAATCACACGAGCCCCAAGAACATAAGCCGCCACTGCCATAGCGATACCGTTATCATGGCTAGATAGACCAATCACACTATCACCGAACAGTTCCCGATAAGTCTCGATCACCTTCAGGTCAAGTTCTTCAAAGTCCGCTGGATAGCTTGCCGTACATTGGAGGATACACAGCTGGGGGTTAATCGGCATAATCGCATCGTAAACCCGTTGCACATCTTCTAACGTAGCTGCACCCGTGCTAACGATCATGGGCTTCTGGAATTGAGCAATATGTTTAATTAGGGGCAAGCTCTTAAGGTCTCCAGAAGCGATCTTATAAGCTGGCATATCCAACTCACCCAAAAAGTCCGCACTCGGAATATCAAAAGCAGTAGAGAAAAACGTAATCCCTACGTCTTCAGCATACTTTTTCAGTTCCTGATATTCGTAAGCACCAAATTCTAGAAACTCCCGATGTTCACCGTAGGTCAAACCAAAACTATTTTCATGGTCATAAGGTCTGTCAAAAGCAGCTTTCGTGTAAAGGGCACGATTGTCTCGTTTTTGTAGTTTTACAGCATTCGCTCCGCATTCCTTAGCAATCCGGAACATTTCTTTACACTTTTCCAAGCTGCCTTGATGGTTATTCCCAATTTCAGCAATTACAAAGCAATCGCTATCGTCATTAATTTCAAAACCATTAATAGTCAGTCTTCGGGACATTTTACACTCCTACAACCAATAAATTCCTATCGGTTTTTCACCACTGACCAATGGTTTACCATTAATTACCTAGGATTTCAATACGTATTTATCTTTTTCTCAGCATTTAGCCGTCAGCGGTCAGCCTTTAGCTGATAGCCGTCAGCCTTTAGCTGATAGCC
>NZ_CEYLVT010000023.1:5897-34113 GCF_982860115.1 Moorena sp. | reverse complement strand
GTCAGCCTTTAGCTGATAGCTGATAACTGATAGCCTTTAACTGATAACTGATAGCCGTCAGCCTTTAGCTGATAGCTGATAACTGATAGCCTTTAACTGATAACTGATAGCTGACCGCTGATAGCTGATAGCTGATAGCTGATAGCTGATAGCTGACCGCTGATAGCTGATAGCTGATAGCTTTTACGATAACGGCTCGACTTGAAATGATCTCGGTCGTAGATATCCTGGACAATGTTGAATTAAGTGATAACTTTTACGTTGGGTAGTCATCGGATCCGTGATACTAATATACCGACTGGTCATGATATTGTGCCAATCCCGAGGGATGAGATTCCAGAAGATCGGTTGGTCTGAATTGTAGTGTTGATCAAACCCGATCCCTTTACGAAACAATGCCCAAAGATACTTTTTCAGTTGCCAGAACCAACCCCCTTTCGCATACTTTGAGTACCGTTCCGCATAAAGGGCTTTATACTGCTTTTGCCTCTCCATCATTTGGGCATATTCTGGAGTATTAGGATCCGAACTCCAATTCCGGTAATGATGAATAGCAATTTTTTTAGTATAAACAATATCATGTCCCGAAAATAAAACTTTCGTGGTCAAATCCGGATCAATCCCATAATCTCGAAATACTTCACAGAATCCACCCACCTGTTTTAATACCGAAGTTCTCAGCACACCTTGGTTAACATTTAATACACCAATTACTGAGACACCACCGATGTAGGGAGCACTCACGAAGGGCCCTTGTTTATCCCTTACTTTCAGGGCTACCATCCCGATCTTCGGCTTTTGCTCAAGTATTTTTACCGCCGTATCCAGACCCTGGTTCACGATTAGATTATCATCACTGACCCAACACACATAGGGAGTATCTATAAGTCTGAACACATCATTATAGGCTTTAGCTTGACCAAGCTTTTCTCCCACCAAAATCGGAATCACCTGTGGATTTGAGGATGCGATCGCATTTAAATACTCAATCGTGCCATCATCAGACCCCGCATCAGTTACATAAATTTTCGTAGGGGTTGATGTTTGTTCAATAATACTAGTAATACATTGCTTCAGAAGACTCAATCGATTATAGGTACCAACAACAACAGAAAGTTTCATGCTTCCTTCACTCCTCACCTTCACTCTTAACAATTAACCACCCTAACGGACATACAAACAATGGCAGAATAATGGCTGTCCAGACTTGATAGAATTAATCTGATTTTTAATTCCCGCAAATCGGTAACCCAATTCAACCAAACAGTCATGCACCTCTTCAAATAATGGTTGTTCATTATACAGGGGAACAAATGACATTTCTACCAGAACACATCGCCCTATAGAAAATAACTTTTTACCTCCCTTTATTACACTATCTTCAACCCCTTGCACATCAATTTTTATAAAAATATCTCTCTCAAATTTATCAGACTCTAATTCTGACTGTAACAGATCATCCAGGGGGCAAACCTTTACTTTAATCTCCGTTTCTCCTGATGTTTGTGGGAATTCATTCTTACATAGTTCACTTATGCGTAACATCGAAGAAGCTGGCCCGTAAGAATTCTCATAAAATAACTCTTCTCCTTCATAATCCGACAAAGCCACATTAAAAATTTTTAGATTAGGAATCTTAGCCGCTTTCCCTTCTAAGTCTGATAAATAAGATGGCAATGGTTCAAATACATAGGTTTGTTTAGCATTGAAGTAACAAGCTAAAAATTCCGCAAAATCTCCATTATTTGAGCCAATATCAATCACCGTCTTAATCGAATAATTTTCACGAACCCATCGCCATAGTTCCCTGCCTGGATCCGGACTCGCTTCCACAATTTGTTTGTAGTCTGAAAGCCTTAGCAACTTTAAATTCATTGACGCTAACAGACGATTTACCAACCGACCAATTTCCTGTTTCACCGAACCCATTTAGTTACTCCTAGACAACTTAATAAACTAAGTTCATAAACTGGTCTGCTGTTCTATTTTTGTCCTCATATAACCTAGTTACTCGTCTCCGGAGATCCCGCTTATATCGATGATAATAAATTCCTTCCCATCGCTGCAAGTAAGCTTCTCGGTCATGGTCTAAAACAGCATTGTTAGTCTGGCGAACCGCTTCATTTCGATCATAATAATGTTCCACATAAGCCCCTGGACAATCTACAATCTCATAATTTAGCTGCCACATCTTTAAACAGATGTCACCATCAGCTTTATAAAAGATATATCGCTCTTCATCCGCCCAGTCAACTGCTGCTAGGGCTTCTTTTAAGTACATACCATGATTAACAAACAGCTTGCCACCAAGGGTATGTTGTACATAGTACTCTTGATCCTCTGGCCAATTCCGAAAATAGAAAGCTACTCCCCCTAGTTTTCCGCCAGCTTTTTCCACCTCTTCAAACTTATCCAGCCCTAAATTAACCGCATTCGGTAATAGCAGACAATCATCACTGATCATCAAAATGTATTTTCCTTTAGCTGATTTAAAGCCAAGATTCATAAAATACCCCCAACTACGACGCTTGAGTGGCTTTCCTTGGAATTCCCCTCGGTTATGTTGGATGATAGTAATAATATCTTTCTGCTGAATTAGCCATTCTAAAGAGCCATCCGTTGACCCCCCGTCAATCACAATGATTTCATAGGGGACGCGAATCTGATTATCTCGAACACTTTGAATCGCTTTTTCCAGTAAAGGTCTACGGTTATAACTCCCAATCACCACCGAGACCATGCACGTTTTATCAGAGCTAATTACCGGTTTAGCTAAAGACTGTATTATCTTAAAATGACTCAATTGTCCTGGATTAGCTAGTCCTGGATTAGCTAGTTGGGTAGGATACTGAGTAAATGAGCTGTGATACAACTTTTTGACTTGACGAAAAGGCTTAGCCAAAATTTTGATATAGTCCATAAGGCACTCCTGAACACACCTGTATAGAGCCATCACCATTAAGCGATTTAGCTTAACCTGATGTGGCCATGATTATAGTGGCACCCTCGGGGATAATCATATCAAAATATCCCATTGTTTATGTTATAATAGGAAATCCCTATGGATAGCTAAATCTAAAAATTTTTAGATTATCAAACGGAGCAGTAGGGTGCTAGTGGTGCTAGACTCGCCCTTATTTTTCGCCTCTTCTCGCCTGTGGGAATTGGTAACGGGCAAGATGCCCGTTCCACCAAGATGCCCGAAATTGGTAACGGGCAAGATGCCCGTTCCACCAACATCTCCATTCCAGCAAGATGCCCATGCCACCAATCTAGAGGCGATCAATTCCCAATCGTTCCGCTGGATAGATAAAAGGAGAACCAGACAAGATTCCATCACAGATAATATCCAAACCCGGATCTGCACCAGGAAGTAATTGCTCTAGGTTAGTAATATTCAGCTTCACGAAAGGATTTTCCGATAGGGGTTCCGTAAATTGTAGGGGAATCATCCGTCTGAAAAAGAAATGGTAAGCGTACATCCTCGCCCGTTTAAGGGCATTGGAATCCAACCCTTTACCAAGGGGTAGCTGATCCAAGCACTGGAAATACTCCTGTGCTGTAGAGGGATCGATCGTGATTCCTTTATCTCGGATCCAAGCTTCACCACCAACGATCACCGGAATGCCGACACTGGTCAACTCTACTCCAGTTTTTGTCCCATAAATAATCACCGAATCGCACTCCATCATCGCTGCGTAGGTACTCACAGGACTTTCTGGAGGAATGATGAAAATATTTTTAGGCAATTGAGACCAGACCTTCTTGATTTCTGGCAACAAGGGTTGGCGAGAAGGCAACGTTCCCCGAATCTCTGCCGGATGAATCCGAATCAGCAGTTGTAAGTCAGGACGTTTAGCAGCAAAATACTCAATCGTTTCGAGTACCCACCTCAGCATATTGGGAAAAGCATTAGCCCGATAGTGCAACTGGGCATCCCACATCACATTGGTGAGCATCCCAATCACTGGCTGGTTCAGGTCAAGCCCCATCTCCTCAGCATTTCGGCTAAATTCTTCATCAGGTTTTTCATGAAACCAAATCCAGTCCCGAGTGCCTTGCCATCGACTTTTCAAATACTGTAGGATGTCATCGCTCATTGCCTCAGTCCAAGGCATGGTTTCCCAGGCATGGAGAGGCTCACTGAGCATAGTGTGATGATAAGTGTCTCCGTGGCTAAAAATAAAGCAACGCTTGCGATAGGCAATAGTCCAGTTAACCACCCGCACTTGGCGTGAGCGACACACCTCACCAATGATGCCATGAGGTAAGTAGATGCCATGATTGAAGCAAGCAGCCTTAAAATCATAGTTAGACAGTAGCTTACTGATAGCATACGCAGTCAGCAAAGCCCCTTCAAAATACCGACGCACCACGATTTCACTGTTGGGTTCGTTATCTAGATTCCCACTAGTAAAATAGCGCAACGCCCCAGCATAGGCATGTTCACCGATATTCCAGTTGCCCAAGCAATAGTTTTCAATCTCTGATAGCGGCACGTGGGCTGCGATCTGTTTGGCCTCTAGCCTGTCGAGCCCAGTGAGCAGTTCACTGAATACATGGTTGGTCAAATGCAACGGTTGATAAAGATAACCACCGGTTGCGAAACACTTTTGGCATTTGATCCTTTCTAGATCATAGTTTTCAATCGTTTCTTGAGGTGTATCCAGTTTTTGAAGATTGAGGCAGGCAGGCAGAGAATGGTCACACAGCAGAGTATGAACCTGTACTCCTCTGAGGGTAAGGGCTACTGCTAGTAGACTTTCTGGTAGTGACAGTGGCGCTAACCCGCCGACAGTAGTTGCTATTAGCACCTGAGGTCCGAAGTGAGACCGTTGCTTGGCTTCTCTCCAGAGGAATGGGTTAGTTTCGATAATAGCTCGCCAATCTAACAAGTTACTTTGCCCTAGTCGCCAAGAAAGCAAGGGACTTGGCTCTAGTTCGTCAGCACTAGTCAGAGACATATAATCCAGTCAGATACTTACTTCTCAAGGGATTATACCAAGTTCCTACTCGACAAATTTCCCTAAACTATGATAATAATATACAGACCGAAACAGAACGGTTGTGCGAGTCACGGGTTCGCGTAGCGTGGCCTACGGCCAAGCTACGGGAACGCGCCGTAACCAAGAGTGCGGGGTGGAAATGCGACAGGGCGAAGAAATTCGCGCTGATATGTTATTGTTCTAGCAATGCGCATCTAGGAACCATTAGGGAGGCTAAGTTGACTCCCTATATATTCGGTTCTATATATTCATATTCGGTTGTATATCTTCGGTGTATAAATTATGACCTTATCCCTCAAGGCTAACACCGCACAGTCGCAATTCCAGCGCTATTGGGAGTTGCTGTATATATTAACAGAGCGAAATCTGAAGGGACGTTATCGAGGATCGCTTCTGGGAGTATATTGGTCTTTGTTAAATCCTTTGATTATGACAGGACTATATACAGCAATTTTTGGTGCTACCTTTGCCTCCTATTATGACAACTCAACCATTAACTATATTCTGGCTGCTTTTACTGGGTTGCTTGTTACTAACTTTTTCTCCGCTTCAACCAACCAAGCATTAGTCAGTGTAGTTGGCAATGGTGCCCTGTTGAATAAAGTTCGCTTACCAATCAGTGTCTTCCCAGTTTCAACCATTGCCGCTAACGTCTTTCAGTTAGCTGTTGGCAGCTTTCCTCTCCTAGCTATTGTCACGTTGCTTACCTCAAAAAGTGTAGTCAATTTGCTAGCGTTGAGTCTTCCGTTAATTGCCTTAATTTTGGTTAGTATCGGCATCGGTTTTCTTGTCAGTGTTCTCTATGTTTTCTTTAGGGATTTACCTTATTTTTACGAACTAGTATGCTTTGTGATATGGATTAGCTCTCCAGTATTTTATCCAGCAGCAATTGTCCCAGAGGCGGTTAGACCATTTTTGTTTTTAAATCCCTTATTGCCGATTATTGAAAGCATTCGACAGATTTCTTTGTCAGGAGCTTTACCAGATGTAGGGTTGATTGGACACTCATGCCTAAGTGCCATAGTAATTGTATCTTTAGGCTGGACTTGTTTTAGAGTTTGGCAGCCGCACTTCATGGATTTGTTGTAAATGACAGAAGAAGTTATTAGACTCGATCGGGTTTCATTGTGGCGAAGAACCCAAGAAGAGTTTTCCTATGACCTCAAGAAAACCATACTATCCTTTTTGGAGGGAAAATACCGCAAACCTTCCAAGAATTTAGTCCTTGATGACATTCATCTAGCCGTAAAAGCTGGGGAAAAAATCGGCATCATTGGACCCAATGGTTCAGGAAAATCAACCCTGCTTAAAGTTATCTGTGGAATCTTGCAGCCCACAGGGGGTCAGGTATGGATAAGAGGTGAAATTGCTCCTCTAATTGAGCTAGGAGCTGGATTCGATCCCGAACTTTCGGTAGTGGATAACATCAAACTCTATGGCGTGATGCTAGGTTTCTCTAAACAAGAAATGAAACAGAGAACCCCATCGATTTTGGAGTTTGCTGAGCTAGAAGACTACAAGTTGATGCCAGTCAAGGGATTATCCTCAGGGATGTCAGCGCGGCTAGGCTTTGCCATTGCCACTGATGTACAGCCAGATATTTTAATTTTGGATGAAGTGTTATCCGTAGGGGATCAAAGTTTTAGAATTAAGTGCCAGCGACGCATGGAAAGATTTTGGGAGGCTCATGCCACTGTTTTAGTGGTCTCCCATGATTTATCCTTTGTGCGCCAATACTGCAAGCGGGTGATTTGGTTAGACAAAGGCAGGATAAAGTGTGCGGGAGAGAGCAATGAAGTAGTCGATTCCTACTTAAATAGTGTCAAGGAAGTGATTTAACCTTAAAAAAAGTTAAAACTTTTAAACAAACGTTAAAAGCTCAACGTAAATGAAAGATGGTAATCTAAGCAGTTGGAATATAGTTAAACCCTATAGTTAAACCTATTAAAGCAGTATTATCACCCTAATAGTGATAATTTTGAGGAGGAGCATGTGAGGATTTCAATTATCACTGTATGTAAAAATGCTGAGCGATTTATAGAGCGAGCGATCAAGAGTGTCGTCTCTCAGACCTATGAGGATATAGAGTACATTATTATTGATGGCAACTCCCAAGACAAAACTAAGGAGATTGCTCATAAATATAGTGATCAGATTAGCCGATTCATTAGCGAACCTGATGGCGGTATCTATGAAGCCATGAATAAGGGAGTTAGATACTCCTCTGGTGAGTTTATTGGTTTTATTAATTCAGATGACTATTATCTTGATGATAAAGTTATCGAAGATACCGTTAACTTCCTGTTAGCAAATCCCTCCTGTGATTTTGTGTATGGAGACCTAGAGGTTAGAGAGCAATCTGGGTCTACCATTGTAGTTAAGCCTCCCATGCCTGAAGAGGTAGCTGATGAACTGATTTGTGGATGTTTGCCTCACCAAGCCAGCTTCTCCAGAGCTAACTTATTTTTCTCTAAGATAGGGCTTTTCAATGAACGCTACAGAATATCATCGGATTATGAATGGTTTCTGAGGCTAATCCAGAATGAAACTGTAAAATTGTGTTACTATCCTCGCACAATGACATCCTATTATGCAGGAGGCATTTCTAGTCAGTTAAGACTATCCCTACCTGAATCCTATAGTATTCAGAACCAATGCCCAATGTATCAAGATTCCTACTGGTTGAACAGAAGAATCCTCAAATATCAGGAGTTCGTCATTAACCTGAGAGAATGGCTTCAAAATGCAGAAGACGGTAGAAATACACTAAATCTCAACTATCAAGCCCTTGAAAACAAATATCATGCCGTTGAAACCGAATACCATGCCCTTAAGCTTGAATTAGAGGAAGCGCGGGCGAAAATTGCTCAGATTGCCAAAATTGCTGAGATGGAAACCGGGATAAATCAGAATGGACAAAGTTCTAATCTCAAACTCAACTTGACAAATTTGGAACAAGTATGATTAGGATACAACGTTAGACTAATAGATTAGACTAATAGGTTATAAAACTAACAGCTTAGACGTTATATCTTTCTTGCCAAATTTATTTATTGCAAACTTTTTTCAGGTGTGTGTGTGAGGAGCTGTTTCATATGCCAATTAATAGGTCAGAATCAGAACTAGATTATG
Organism: Moorena sp.; assembly: GCF_982860115.1. Taxonomy (NCBI): domain Bacteria; kingdom Bacillati; phylum Cyanobacteriota; class Cyanophyceae; order Coleofasciculales; family Coleofasciculaceae; genus Moorena; species Moorena sp. The sequence goes on along the minus strand of NZ_CEYLVT010000023.1, from coordinate 25,975 downwards.
TGATTCCTCCTGAGATTAAAGACGACGATTTTTATAGAGCGATTCAGAGGATAGCTCGGGAAGAAAATATCAAGACCGTTCTAGAAATCGGGTCTTCATCCGGTGCGGGAAGCACCGAAGCCTTTGTGAAGGGGCTCAGGGAAAACCCTTCTAATCCAGTGTTATTCTGTATGGAGGTTTCACAACCTCGTTTTACTGAGTTAAGGGAACGCTATCGGCAGGATTCTTTTGTCAAGTGCTACAATATTTCATCAATTTCCCTAGAGCAGTTTCCTAGGGAAGATGAGGTTAGAGAGTTTTATCATGCCCATCGCACCCCTCTAAATAATTACCCTCTTGAACAAGTCTTGGGTTGGCTTCGTCAAGATATCGATTATGTAAGGGAAATGGGAACCTCTGGAGATGGGATTGAAACGATTAAGCAAGAAAACCAAATCGAGGATTTTGATCTGGTCTTAATCGATGGCTCCGAGTTTACAGGTCAGGTGGAATTGGAGCAGGTTTACGGAGCAAAATACATCCTACTTGATGATATTTGTACCTACAAAAATTATATTAATCACCATCGGTTATTAAGAGATAAAAACTATAAACTGATTGATCAAAATGCCTCTGTGCGCAATGGTTACTCCATTTTTGCTAAAGTAGGTAGTCACCACTCAGTTGGGACGTCAGGTAAAGCCTCAACCCCTCTTCCCATCAATTTTTTTACCATTGTTCTCAATGGTGAACCCTTCATTCGCTACCATATTGACGTCTTCAGTCAACTGCCATTCCCATGGCATTGGCACATTATTGAAGGCGTAGCGCAATTGAAGCATGATACTGCCTGGAGTTTAGCGACGGGTGGGTATGTCAGTGATGAAATTCATAACAACGGTCGTAGTATTGATGGCACCACAGAGTACCTCGACCAACTGATGGAACGCTACCCTGAGCAGATCACCGTCTATCGCAAACCTGATGGGGTTTTCTGGGAGGGCAAGCGAGAAATGGTGAATGCTCCTGTTGGCAATATCCAACAAGAGTGTTTGTTGTGGCAAGTAGATGTGGATGAGTTGTGGACAACTGAGCAAATCTGTAAAGCTCGACAGATGTTCATCGACCAACCTGACAAGACGGCGGCTTTCTTCTGGTGTTGGTATTTCGTGGGAGAAAATTTAATTGTCACCAGTCGCAATTGCTATACACAAAACCCCAAACAGGAATGGTTGCGCCTGTGGAGGTTTAAACCTGGAGCTTTCTGGGCAGCCCACGAACCCCCAAGGCTAGTCCAACCGTCGTCAGCTAATCAGTCAGCTAATCATGGGCAAGATATAGCAAGCATCAATCCATTCCTACATCGAGAAACCGAAGCGCAGGGACTGGTCTTTCAACATTTTGCTTATGTAACACCGGAACAGTTGCAGTTTAAGGAGAGCTACTACGGCTACCAGAATGCTCTGGCCGACTGGCAGGGACTACAGCAGCAGTCTGAATTTCCAGTTTTTCTGCGTCAACATTTATCTTGGGTTGAGGATGAAACCCTGGTTGAACCGGCGGATATCTGTGGTATAGTGCCGATTGCTCAGAAAGAGCCTGACGGCGAAAAATGGCAGTTTTTGCAACTGGAAGAATTTCAGCAACAAACTATGAAGATTGAAAGACCATTCCCCCAAATTTTGGTTGATGGGGTATTTTTCCAATTTTTTCCTAACTCTGGGATTTCCCAAGTCTGGAAGTCTTTGCTAGAGGAATGGGCAACTAATGGCTTTGCCAACCATGTGATTGTTTTAGACCGGGCTGGAACGGCTCCGAGGATTCCTGGAATTCGCTATCGCCCCATTCGAGCTTACGATTACAACAAAACGGGAGCAGATGCTGACTTGTTGCAGGAAATCTGTGATGAAAAAGGGACTGATCTATTCATTTCCAGCTACTATACCGCACCCCTATCTACTCCTTCTGTATTTATGGCTTATGACATGATTCCAGAAGTGATCGGTGCCAATCTTAACGAAGCAGGTTGGAAAGAAAAGCATTACGGTATCTTACACGCCTCCCGTTATATTACGATATCCGAAAGTACTGCTCGAGATCTGATTAAGTTTTTCCCCCATATTTCCCCAGAAAAGGTAAGGGTAGCTCACTGTGGTATCAAGAAGGTTTTTTCCCCGGCAAGCGCTGATGATATCAATGAGTTTAAGACTAAATTCAATGTTACCAAACCCTACATACTCTTAGTAGGAGAAAGAACTGGTGTTAATGGCTATAAAAACGCTATCTTTCTGTTCAGAGCATTATCTAAGCTGGTGGATAAGGAAGAGTTTGGGGTGATTTGTGTCGGTGGTAGACCTGAGTTAGAACCTGAGCTAGCTGCCCTGGCAACAGGGATAACAACGAAGGTTCTGCCCCTGAGTGATGAAGACTTGAAAGTAGCGTATTCTGGTGCGATCGCTCTGGTTGTCCCCTCTCTGTACGAAGGCTTCGGATTACCAGTTACCGAAGCAATGGTGTGTGGTTGCCCTGTCATTACCTGTCGTCACTCCTCTCTTCCTGAAGCGGCTGGGGAAGCAGCATTATATGTGGATCAATCTAATGTTTACGAGCTGATTGATGCGCTGTACAAAGTTCAAACCCCAGAGGTTCGTAACCAGTTGATTGCTGATGGTTTTGAACACGCGAAGAAATTTTCGTGGTTAAAGATGGCTGATACCGTAGCAGAGGTTCTGGTCGAAACTGCTAAGACCATCAAAAATGAGGGTACTGGTATAGGTTCCCCCCTTTGGGAAGAATTCAGGAAGTTACAGGCTCAAATCCAACAACAGCTACCTCCAAGTCCATCCCCAATTCAATTTCAGTCAAATCAGCTTCAGTCAGGGCCTCTCGAACAGCAATTGAGGTACGCAGAGGCTCAACTTCAGCAAAAACAGCGGGAACTTCAAGAAGCCGGGTCAACTCTAGCTGCAATGCAGTCCAATCAATTCTGGAAATTGCGGTCAGGCTGGTTTCGACTAAAACCCCTGTTAGTTCCACTAGTTAGTCTAATTTTAGGGATCAACTTACTACTGCTATCTACCGCCATGTATGCTAACAGGACTCTAGTGCAACTAATGTCATTCGTTTCTCCTGTCCAAGGAAATCTATTCTTTAGTCTTGGCGGTAGTTTGTTGTCCATTGCACTAATGTTAGGTATGGTGGGCTATCTTGGCTATATGAAGCCTCAGGTTCTCCGCAGGGTCAGAATTGTCATGGGTAGTGGGGGATTAGCGTTGATAGGTTTGACGGTACTACAGAATAGTAACCTGTTGTAGATAACTGCCCAGTTTTCCAAGTCTTAATTCTTAAGACCCTTTATTTTTATTCCCTTTAGCCGAGAGGAGGCTTAGGTGGTGCTTCAAGAAACTTTCATCCACCTGCGGGGACTGAATTAAAAAAAAGGGTTTTCAATCCGGACTTGTGATCAGACGTAAGTTCGAGCTATTTTATCAACACCTGGGTGTAACAACAAGATGACACAAACCTTAAGAGATATCTGTTGGTGTGGAAATACTGAGCTAACTGAATTTTCCCCTGACTACTTGGCGTGCTCTCAATGTGGCACTCTAGTGTCAAAAACTGGTTTGAGGTCTGAGCAGCTCCGTGTACAGGATGATAACCATGACTTTTACGGTAAAGAGTACTGGTTGTCTTATCAGACCGAGCATTATGGTTTTCCTGATATTCGTCAACGAGCCCGTCAAGATTTACCAGAGCGATGCCTCCACTGGTTGCGGACACTGATGGCTTATAAACTACCATCAGCCAAAGTGCTTGAGTTAGGTTGTGCTCATGGTGGCTTTGTGGCCATGATGGGTTGGGCAGGTTTTGATGCTATGGGTCTGGAGCTTAGCCCTTGGGTGGTGGAATTTGCCCAACAGACATTCAATATCCCTATTTTGTCAGGACCGATCGAGGATCAGCAACTAGAACCAGAATGTTTTGATGCCATCGTACTCTACGATGTCCTGGAGCATCTACCTGATCCAGTGGCTACCATGAGCCATGGGGCATCTCTTCTCAAGGAAGATGGTATTTTCATTGTGCAGATGCCCAATTATGAAGAGGGTAAAACCTATTCAGAGATGGTTGCTCAAAAGGATCATTTTTTAGATCAAATGAAATCTATTGAGCATATCCATCTTTTGAGTAGGCGAGGGGTGTCAAAATTCTTTAAGAACCTCGGTTTTGAATTTCTGCAATTTGAACAACAGTTGTTCGACTATGATATGTTTTTCGTAGCTAGTCGGCAGCCTTTGGTGCGCTATACTGATCAGCAAATTAGTTACTATCTGCTCAAAAGTCCATCTGGGCGAATGGTTCATGCATTACTGGACAAATCATCTGACTTTAATCAACTCCAAGTTCAGTATCAAAACACCCAAATTGAGTATCAAACTAGCGAGACTAGGCGTGCTGAGCTTCTGAAGATTATTGAGCAACAGGATCAAGAGATAGCTTCCTTGCGCTCTCAGGTCAGTACAACTGTGACAGACCTCCAGCAGACTAAATCCCAATTAACCCAAGCTCAATCAGACCTTCAACATACTCAGTCACAATTAACCCAAGCTCACTCAGACCTTCAACATACTCAGTCACAATTAACCCAAGCTCACTCAGACCTCCAACATACTCAGTCACAATTAAATCAATCAAACTCAGACCTTCAACATACTCAGTCACAATTAACCCAAGCTCACTCAGACCTTCAACATACTCAGTCACAATTAAATCAATCAAACTCAGACCTTCAACATACTCAGTCACAATTGGCACAGTCACAGGAAAAAATTCAGCATTTTAAGCAAAATCAATTACAGCAAATTCATAACCAACTGAACGAAAATGAGACTAATTTGAAAGTAATTAATGTAGAAATTGCGGCCATGAAGACCAGTAAGTTTTGGAAATTGCGATCGCTCTGGTTCAAATTTAAAGGGTTTGTTGGTCTCCCTACAGATAACCAAAAAAATTTTCAATAATTAACGTTAGCTAAAAGAGGAGTTTAATCATGCTTGATCAGCTGCTCGAGCAAGTTGTCAGTGCTAAAGAACCATTGAACAGTTATGAGACGGTGAAAGAAGCTGTTGAAACCATTGATGGTTTCCTAGTTCCTGGTCAAGAAGAGTTCTTATTCAATAAAGTTAAGTCTCTTCCTGAGGATGCTATTATTGTTGAAGTTGGGTCTTATAAAGGAAGGTCTACGGCAGCTATGGCGTTTGCCTGTGTGGGGACTAATCGAAAGATCTACTGTATCGATCCATGGATATGGGAATTTCACGACCCACCGGACGAGAGTTTCTTTGACACATGGAAAGAAAACCTTGACAATTACCAACTGACTCCATATATCATATCTTTTCAGGGATGTTCTTCAGAAATTCTGAAGCGTTGGGGTGAATTAACGGCGGAAAAGACGATTGACTTTGTTTTTATTGATGGTTCTCATGAATACTTAGATGTGCTGACGGATTTTGGGTTATTATTCCCCCTGATGAAAGTTGGGGGATGGATGGCTTTTCATGACGTTGTTGAAACTTGGCCTGGATCCGACTATCTATGGCATGAGATTGTAAAATTTCGTCTTACAGACCACGAGTACTCAACGACCCTTGCCTGTGGTCGAGTGAAAACGACTCAAGAACTCTCCGAGGAGTTACAAGAACTTCATGAATTGCCGACATTGCTAGTTCAATCACAACAGCTTAAAGAGAGCGTAAGCCTAGAATTGCAACAAACTCAAGAGCAATTACAACAAACTCAAGAGCAATTACAAAACACCCAAGTAGAGCTCATTCAATCCCAACAACTTCAAGATAGTAAAAGTACAGAACTGCAACAAACTCAATACGAATTACACCACACCAAACTGGAAGTGGCGGCCATGAAGACAAGTAAGTTTTGGAAAATGCGATCGCTCTGGTTCAAATTTAAAGGGTTGCTTGGTCTCCCAACAGATAACGAATAAAATTTTCAATAATTAACGTCGAAAAAATCGTTGCAGTCGTTTGTAATTTGACTCGGACAGAGCCTTTCCCTCACATCCCAATGCCAGTTCACTCAGGTTCACTGTCTTTACTTTCAGCAATGCCAGATTAAACTTGGCTAGAAACGAGACTCTCGGTCCGTGCCATCCCACATGGGGTTGGAGGGCTTTCTTAAATTCGCCCTTATTTGGTTCATGGGGTTTGAGTCACTGTCTTCAATTGTGAGAAAACCCCATCGTGCTCTTCTTTTCAAGCTTTTTGTCCTGTACTGAAGTTAGGGGTAGACTTTTTGCAGGAAAACATGTACTCTAACTTAATAGTTTTTCATAGTCTGAGAGGAAATAAATGGGACTCTCAAAGCTCTCACCGCCAAAACAGTCTCTAAATCAGTCTCTAATTACTGACTTGACTGATAGGAAAAATCTAGTCATTGTCATTCCTTCATTTAATGACTGGGAAGCTCTGGAAAAGCTACTGCTACTTATTGATGAGATTATTATTCCTGAAGGCACCAATTTAGAAGTTGTTATTGTTGATGACTATTCAACTATGCCCATCCCACATTCACTGACTCATCAAGAACATCGCCAGATTCGAGCAGTTAACATCCTTCGACTTCGCCGCAACCTTGGTCACCAGAGAGCGATAGCGGTTGGGTTGTCCTATGTATATAGCCACTCAGACTGCGACTGGGTTGTGGTGATGGACGGTGATGGGGAAGATAATCCCTTTGCCATAGAGCACCTCCTAAATGTCTCGGACAAGACAGGTAACAATAAAATTATTTTTGCTAAGCGCAGTAAGCGGTCTGAAAGCTACACATTTAAGTTTTTCTATTTCATTTACAAAAAGCTTTATCTCCTGCTTATAGGGAAAGAAATTAGCGTCGGTAATTTCAGTTTATTACCTGTTTATTTATTGAAGAACGTCGTAGTGATTTCCGAAATTTGGAATCATTACTCATCAGGCATTTATCGCTCTCGAATTCCCTATCTTGAAGTAGATGTGCCCCGGGCGAAGCGACTAGCTGGACAGCCCAAGATGAACTTAGTGTCCCTCGTGACACATGGCTTGAGTTCTATTGCAGTTTACGGAGATATTGTCGGGACAAGAATCTTATTAAGTGTTGTAGTTTTATTACTTATTTTGTTGTTGCTGTTAGGCTTAGTTTTGCTGATTAGAGTCTTTACCGATTGGGGGATACCAGGCTGGGCTACCTACGTGTCGGGTTTATTAGTTCTATCTATGTTCCAACTTGTCTTAATCGGAACTGTTTTCAGTCTGATCATCCTGTCAACGCGCAATCAGTCCAACTTGATTCCAGTTCGCGATTATAAATATTACGTTGATGATTTCTTTCCTTTAAAACCATGAGCCAGTTTACCTATGTCGGGACAGAGTTAGAGCTATTTGCTCAAGCCAAGAATTGGAAAAACTATATAAGAGTCTTATTAACGAAATATATCAAAGGTGATGTCTTAGAAGTGGGTGCAGGGATAGGAAGCAACACCCGTTTACTCTGTCGCTCCCAATATAGTCAGTGGTTGTGCCTAGAGCCAGACAATCAGCTTTTCCATGCTCTAGAACAATCGATTGATTTAAATGGTATCTTCAACTGTTATGCCCGTAATGGCACTATTGATAGTTTGACTAATGAGCAATTCTTTGATTCAATTTTGTACCTTGATGTTTTAGAACATATCCACAATGATAATCAAGAAGTTATCAAAGTGTCTCAACATCTAAAAGCTAATGGAAATTTAGTTATTTTAGGTCCAGCTCATCAAAGATTGTTTACTCCCTTCGATGCAGCTATTGGTCACTATCGTCGCTATAGTCAATCCAGCCTTAAAGCAATAATACCAGATAATCTCAAGATTGTTAAATGTCTCTATTTAGATAGTGTGGGTTTACTAGCTAGTCTAGCTAATAAACTGATACTTAAGCAAAGTCAACCAACTTTAAAGCAAATACAAGTATGGGATAGTTTAATGGTTCCTCTCTCTATAAAGTTAGATCCTATCTTCAGATATACATTAGGAAAATCAATTCTGCTAATAGCTAAAAAAATATCCTGATCAAAAAATTTTCAAGGTTAATTTTATAGTTATATTTTCAAAAATTAACCCTAAAAATTATTTGGAATAGCACCATTGCCTAATTCATTTGGGAGGGCTATAAAAACTTCTAAAACCTTTCCACACTTTACCACCTTGTTGAATGTTTTTATTAGCTAAAGACTCCCAATACTGGTTAGACTTACGTTCAAAATATTCTATAGACTCTAAATCCTCAAAAGACTCTTGAGATTCTTTTGAGATTACCGAAGTTTGAGCCAACCTTTCTCTAAGAGCTTGATAATTAGAAATAGCTACTTTCTGAAATTGAAGAACTATAGGAGTAAAACAAAGCATTATCCATAAAAAAGCTATAATTATATGAATTTTAGCAAAAATTTTTGAGATTTTATACCCAAGCCAAACAAAAGCCAAAGGAACAAGTGAGATTGAAGCTACCCATTGTCTTGGTAAAATCCAATAGTTACTCCGAAAAGAGACATAAGATAAAAATATAGATATTCCCAAGGCTATAATTATTAGAAAAATAGGACTGATGAGTTCTTTAAGATAAACTTTCCTAAGTTTTGGGTAAACTATAATAATCGAGAAAATAACGAAAATGATAATAAGCAAGGGATATAAAAGTTTTCGTAAGAAGTCAAAATGACTGAATTCCATAAAAGTGATGAGTAACTGCTCCTTTTTTACCCAATGAAAAGGATCAAATGTAAATTCTGGGCGCTGTCGTAACCAAGTTAATAATCCTAAAGTAAAATAGACTATTGTGCCGAGGACAGAAAGAGGAATATTCGTATGTTTAATGACAGAATTAATGGAAATTTTTTGGCCCGTTTGAATTAATTTTTGCAAGTATGTAAATACAATAATTGCGAACCAATAAACAGAAAAGTAAGGATGGAATAGTACCCCCATTAAAATAGAAAATAATCCAAAAAATGTAAAAATCGGACGGGTTCTTTGGGGCAAAGGGGTACTGTAATAGGCTAAGGTACAAACGGTAGCAGTTACTAAAGGCATATAAGGGCGGGCTTCACCCACAAAATACATTAGCTGACTTTGAGAAAAAAGAGCAAGAATACCAATCACTTGCCAGACAAAGGGCATGCCCCAAAGACGGAACAGATAAATTGCTGCTAAAAACAAGACCAAGCCCGAGAAAATACTGGGAAATCTTAGCCAAAAGATGTTAGCACCAAAGAGCTGCATTAACCAGTGGTCAATAAGCATATAAATGCCTGTTTGTCCATGATTAATCGTTAGAATAGACTGACTGATATATTTCCAAGCTTCAGCCGTTGTATCATAGCTACCGAAAGCAAAATGTAAAAACTCATCCATCCAAATTGGCCGACCAAAAGATGAGTGTAATGCTACACAGAACAGAGATAGTACTAACAAGCAAATGTTAGAAATATGGTAATTGATTAATTTCTTTTTCATCACCCTCAACAACCATTGATAAAAACACCATTAAAACGGTATTAATATGAATATGCTAAAAGGTTAGCCCTAAAAATGTTTAATCTTGTAATAAAACTTTACCTAGCGGTACTTAGACAAGTATAAAAGCAAAAATCAGGTATAATAATTGCTCTAGTTAGCAGCTATTATGTGGTTATGTTTAGGGGATCGCTCCCATGAGAAAAACTCCCCCCCGCAGCAATGCCTCCCGTTTCGGTTAAATGGTGTAGTACTATGGTAAATTTTGGAATTACCGATCGCCCGTTTCTGGAATCATAAGCCCATTCAGCAACGCCAAAAAGTTTTTTTAGATTGGCATCTTTTTTAGTAATTGATCCTACTTAGTCTAGGAGATCCACAAATGACTTAGGATTACTAGAGTACAATATACCGTGCTTGATAATACCGTGCTTGATAATAACGATAGACAGACATCATGGATTTTTGTAAACTTTTATTACTGAATTCAACACTTCTGTTCCCATTGCCTATAGTATATTCTTGGCTAACACCGATGAAAGGCTAGCAGTCGTTGCAATTCTGGATTCGGTCAGAAGCTCTCACATTTATGGAGACTTTGGTTTTCTCGGTAACTCGTGGGCATGGCCAATGCACCAACAGACCCAAAACCCAATTGAAGGAAAGATAGCCAGCCCACTTTACGCTGGTTGCTTCGCCGTAACTATAATCAAGATGTCTTAACTTTTCAGACTGTTTTCTCTTCCCTTTAATTTCACAGTAAGTATTCAGCCGTCAGCCGTGAGCTTTTAGCTCACGCTGCGCGAACAGCCGTCAGCTAAAAGCTCACGCTACTTGAGGTGCTGTCAGCTGAAGTAACTCAGCATTATTCCAATGCTTACCTGTTTTCTTCAAAAGCACCTCAAGTAGCGCATTAGCTGGTAGCTGATAGCTGACGGCTGAATGCTTACAAATTAAGATTATTGAGAATCAGCCTTAGGTGGAAATCTTGGACTGAAGGGATTTTCAGAGATGCCGTGAAAAGTCAGCTCGTGTATTAGAGTATTGAAACCATGTCACCGTAAGACGATGGCTGTAGACCTTTTAAAGTTGAGCTAATACAGTTTATGTTGAAAACTCTAAATAACCGCAAACTATTAAGCAATTTGATTGTATTAGCATTGATGCTAATTACTTTTTTTAGTATAGCCTATCAAACCGGACTAATTACCTCTGGTTTTCGTTATTTTATTGACGATCATCTTATCCCTCAAGTCTCTTACGATTTAACCACTAAAGGATTTTTTCAAACTGTATCTGCTTGGATCAAAATTGATAAAAGCTTAAATAGGTTTAGGCCTTTTTATATCATTCATTTAGTCACGGCAACCAAACTATTTGGAGTTAATTCAACCTTATGGTATTCGTATATTACTCTATTATCAACTTTGACCACTTTTTTCCTTTTTGTATTTGGAAGATTATTGAATTTTTCAGTGTTAATTGCATTTGTTTTTTCGATATTAACGTTGCTAGGAAGGCAATCCGACATATGGACAAGGCCAACACTTCCAGAGGCTTATGCCATGTTTTTTCTATCGGTATCACTCGTATTTTTGGGACTAAGTTGTAAAAAGAAATATAATGAATATTTTACTAATGTAGTCTTTGTTATATTGACTATTTTCATGTCTCTTTGTAAAGAATCTTTTATTATTTTTATTCCAACATTAATGGTTGGAAAACTTTTTTTATATAAATATGAAAGACAACAATCACTTTTGCAAACTATCAAGGATAATAAATTTCCTTTACTATTTCTCGCTTCTATATTTGTATTAGAAATTTATTATATTCTTTTCTCTTTGGGAACTGCTGGGATGGGATATGCAGGAGTAGATGAAAGTAGCTTTAAATTTTCTTCAATTTTATCAACCAGCAAGGTTTTTTTTACAGAGAGTCATTTAGTCATCGCTTTTATTGGTTTAGGATTATCTCTAATTTTGACCAAATTAAATCGAGATTCAATCTTAATACCACTCAGGGAGTTTGCCCCTTTTTTGATACTCCTATTGGTTTCGGCAGCTCCTCACATTTTGCTCTATTCTAAATCTGGAATAAATCCTGGTTATTATTTATTTCCTGCCATTGTAGTAGCTTGCCTTTTTCTGGCAAAAGTTTTGTCTTATATGGCTCGTTATTCTCAATGGTTAAGTCTTTCCCTAGTAGCCATATTAGTTGTGATTCTGTTAAATAGAGTTCCCTTAGTTTGGAATATGTACTCTCTACAAGCAAAGGATAGTAAGTACATGAATAATTTCTTGAAACAAGTTGAATTATGCACTCCTAATAATGACAAACTTTTAATAGTTGCTAATCCGCGCGTGCGTTATGAAGTACTTGCAGGAACTTTACCAACCGTGCTTAAACAGGTTATTAATAGAGACAATTTTTTAATAGCAACCTATGGGTTAGAAAAGACTACTTTTTATTCAGATACACTAAAAGAAAGTGAAAAAATTTGGGAATTTCTCAACCCGGAAAGCGTTCTTGGATTATATCAAAACAAAACTATTTTGAATACAAAAAATAAAAGTGATATTGAAGCCGTTATAATTTTTGATGGTTTAGATAATGATTTTATCAAAACCAATAAAGACTGGTTTAGCCCTCAAGACTATGATTTCCATGAATTTAAAATTAGCTTTTCTCTAGTTCACTTATATTGTAAACAATCACTTAGAACCCAGAAATGGTGAATGTATTCACAAAAATTTACATTTACAAAAAATTGATTCCTATTGACAGGCGATCGCTTCACAATCCATCCGGTAGTGGTACACAGGTAGTGATTTTGTCTTGCTGTTAGGCATTTAATGCCTAACAGCAAGACAGAAGCCAGAAGCGATGCAGTCGCTCATGGGGGAAACCACTGGCGCTTTGCATCAAGACACTGGTTGGATTCAATTACTTTTTGCCAGGATTTGCTGCAATAATTGCTCTGTTTTTCTTTTCACAAATCCCCCGATTATCTTAAAGGGATGAGAGCTGCTTCCCTTTGTCTCCCCCCCCAGATCTACGAGGAAAACTAACTATTTTTTGATAGTCTAAAGGGTTAAAAAAACGCTCAGGAGTAAAGGGAGCAGAAAAGGCATCATTGACTAAATCTTCACGGACATAAAATCCATTGGCAGAATATAATCCGCAACCTACTAACACCATCCCCTTACGGCGAGCTAGCTTCTCTAAAGCTACAAGAGAAGCTCCATAAGCACTAGAATTACAATCCCAGCGATAATTAGGGTCATAGGGCATGATCCATTCTTGAGGTGGTGGATAGGAATGATTATGCTCTAAACAAACAACTCTAGGTTGTATAACCGAAATAGCCTCATAAACATGATAGTCATTACTATCAATATCCACTGAAAGAAAATCAATTTCTCCAGTAATACCAGCACTTTCAATTAAATCATTAATATTTTCGGCGTTAACTACTGCTTCGATAAATTTTAAGCGACCTTCAGCGATGGCATCTTGATGATTGGCTGGAATAGCTTGTGCATAGTCTGGATAGGATTCTAGCCACAATCCTGTCCATCCCTTTTCTAAAAGATAATGACTATTGTTTTCTTCTCCTGTTTCTGCTCCAAACTCCACAAAAACCTTTGATTTTATCCCAATTCTATTAAAGATTTCTTCTATAATGCCGTCTTCATCCGCTTGAGAGTGTACCTTAAACCCAAAATGCTCTAACCTTCGTGGATCATCCCCTGCTCGAATCTTGCGGTCTTGTTTAATTTGTTCTATCACTGAATCCTGTTTATTCATGACTGTATTACCTCACACCGATCCAAATATTACCGTCTTCGGGGTTTGATTAGCAACTAATACTGCTGACAAACTGATAGCGGTGTCCAGGATTCATCAGCTAATTGAACGATAGCCATCCAAAGTCAGTTGAGCGGTCTTTTGCCACGTGAAAAGCTTAGCGCGTTGCTGTCCTTTTTCAATCATAGATGCTCGGTGTTCTGAGTTTTCTACAACTATTTCCATAGCGTTAACTAGTCCATCCACAGAATCTGGATCAAATAAACTAGCTGCATCTCCTACTACCTCAGGTAAGGAAGAGGTTAAGCAGCAGATAACTGGACATTGGCATTCCATTGCCTCTAGGGGCGGTAAACCAAATCCCTCATAGCGGCTGGTATAAATTAGGGCTTGGGCATTACAATATAGGGTTTTTAGTAGGGCATCATCACCCCTAAGATAGATGAAATTTTGCCGCATATTATGCTCTTCCATAACCCTTAATTCTGATTCCAAAAAATCACAGGAACCCCCAAAACACACTAATTTGAAATTATCCCGTAATTTAGGACTAGCAGCAAACGCTTTGAGGACTATTTCAAAATTTTTATATTTTGAACGAGTTCCCACATAAAGGAAGTAAGGCTGACTACGGCAATCCTTTGGTAATTCACATTCGTTAGCGTCTTGAATGCGACTTGCCCAATAGGTTACTTTAGTTTTTTCCGGATTAACTCCCAATAATTCTACTAAATCATTGCGGCTATTTTCGGAAGCTACAAAAATTAAATCAGCTTGTTCAACTAGCTGCTGCTTATTTTTAATTAATGGCTGAAACTTAGCTTGTCCTGATAAAAATTTTTCGGGAATCATATCATGGATCGTGATCACAAGTTTCTTAGGTTTAACAATCTCGACTAAGTCAGCATCATAGTAGGTAGGATGATAGATATCATACTGTCTACCGAATCTACGGACAAACCATTGAAAGGAGAGTTTATTGATAGTGTCATTAATGGAATTAATCTTCGTAAAGGGCAATTTTGGCATCACCCAATATCCGGTTAGTTGAGCGCGATACTCTGAGATATCATACCCATCGCTCTTGATACCACGATGCCAATGAATTGAGCAGTCAGAGTTTGGCGATAACTCTCGGATTAACTCAATAAAAATTCGGGATATACCACCAAATTTCTGGATGGCAAACATTTGATGATCGTAGAGAATATCCACCGATTACCCAATCCCCCTATCTTACATGCTTGTTAGAGAAAAGATATCAGGTTCTTTTAGTTTATTACTATCTTCCTTTGTCTCTAAATTTTGATAGACTTTACTCAATTGATGTTCACGCTCGGAGCCAGAAACCATCAGGAATAAATTAGCGCTTGTCGCACTGCCTAATGTTAGTGCTGCTTCTGGAGTTGGTATAGATTTTAGTACTCTTGGGTTAGAATCGACGATCCAGCCCCGGAGGTTTTGATTGTAAAGATTCACCAGACAGGACATCAATGCTTCCCGTCGCTGCTCATTTAGATTCTTGGCACTCACTTCCATCATGACCACTAGATTTGGTGAGCGCTGGATGGTTTCCATGGCACCATTTAATACAGCAAATTCGTATCCTTCTACATCTATCTTGATGGCATCTATTTGGGATAATCCCAACTCCGGAAGTATGGAGTCTAGACTACGGACTGGAATTGTGATCTTTTCACGCAAGGCAGACCGTTTAGTATCATCCATACCACTAAATGCGGATTCCTGGGTAATATAAAAGTCTGTTTCTCCATTTTCAGCACCGACGCATAGGTCATGGCAAGAAACTAACTGTTGTAAGTGGTTAACTTCTACATTTTGTTGTAAAAGCTGGTAGGCATCTGGGTTAGGTTCAAAGGCATGAACACAACCGCTAGAAGTTAATTTTGTAGCTGATGATACGGCGTAGTAACCAAAGTTTGCTCCTACATCTAGCACAATGGAATTGGCATCGAGCAGACCTAAAAAGAGTTGGGCATCAAAGTATTCTTGGTAATGGCCATAGTAAAAGTCGCACCCCAGTCGATCCCCGACATCAACATGGAATGTCAAGCCTGATGGCAAATTCACTGCTTGGATATCCCGGACCCCTACTGGATGGAGTTTCTCTCGAAGCGATCGCAAAAACAAGGTGTAGGGTACCGCCAAGTTGGGGAAATCCATCGCCTGAGGCAGAAAATGGTGGAATACCTGAAGATAAATCTCCATCTTCTCCAACTCATTTATGGACTCATGGCTAGGTAAATGCTCTTCCTGACTATCCATTAATTCGTAAACTCGTTTAGTTATTGTTTAGCAAAATTATACTTTGGCGTGACAATCTCAGGTGAAGGAACTAAATCACTGACTTGTAACTCTACTGTAGATGCTAAAAATATTCCGCGTCTTTGGTGCTTGGTTTCCGTTTCCCAGAAATCTTCATGGTCTACATAACCCTGATAGTCGTATAGATAAGGAAATCCTGAAACTTGGAGCATTTTCAGCAAGCAACTTCGGCTAGGAATCATGGCATGGTAGGTTAAGCCCTGGGTTTCATTTTTACCTTCTTCAACTAGATAGGTAACTGGTTCATCAAAAGGGACATTCATACTTTCAATAAATAACACTTTTTTGGTTAATAACTGCAAATTACGAATGACTTTGAAGGGATTTTCTGTGTGATAGAGCAAGCCGAAGCAAAACACTAAGTCTGCTCCAGCAAATTGAGCCATCTGTGGGGTAAATTCAACATCAACCTGATAAAATTTAACTTCAGGTACCCGTTTACTTGCTTCTTCAACAAGTTCTTGTCTCCCCTCTAAACCAATTACATTTACTCCCCAATTCACCAGCTTTTTAGAAAACCAACCGGGACCACATCCCACGTCAAGACAAGTGGTAAAACTTAATCCCTGATTGATTCTCAGCTGATTGAGAACGTTTTCCGCTACAGCCCAGCGGGCTTGATTAATCGCAATATAGTAAGGTTCATCAAATAACATGGTTATATTTTGGATAAAATTTCGATCACAAACTTGTATAGCAAAGGGAGTAGGGAGTAGGGAGTAGGGAGCAGGGAGTAGGGAGCAGAGGCACCCTCACCACACTACCCACACCTCCCACACCTCCCACACTTCCCTAGATTATGGGTATTCAACCGGACTTGATATCAGTCCCAGGGGCAGCAGTGGAACTTATGGCAGTTTTCCGTGATGTGATCGCGACAGATTCCGGTAAACTGAGGGGTGGTTTATCGTATGATCTAGTAGCAATGAAAATTGGGCAAAAAGTAAAAGTGTTTCGTCTAAGAGACCGGGTAGGCAACAACATCGCAAGTAAACTGGGACAAATAGGGACGATCACAGATTATAAAATGACCGATGGCAGTGGAGTTGGCGTGACAGTGAAATTTGAGGACAACAGCTCTACCTGGTTCTTTGAGGATGAATTGAAAGTCGTAGACTAGATTGTAATAAACGCGATCGCACCGAGGCACGAGACTTGCACTATGGCACGGATTCTAACATTTCTGGGTAAAGGCGGCACAGGTCGCACTACTGTGGCAATTGCTGCCGCTAAGCAGCTGTCGAGCCTCGGTCAACGAGTGCTACTAGTAGGACAAGACCCAAGTCCTAGCTTTGGACTGCTGCTGGGGCTATCCCCAACGTCTGACCCGGTGGAAATAAGTCCTAACCTCCGGGTAGTACAACTAATGACTACAGTACTACTGGAACGCAGCTGGGAAGATGTCAAAAAGCTAGAGGAGCAATATTTGCGATCGCCTACCCTAAAAAATGTCTATGGTCAAGAACTGGGCATCTTACCGGGGATGGATCATGCTTTAGCCCTCAACGCCCTTCGGGAGTACTACCAAAGCGGTCAGTATGACGCGATCATCTACGATGGCACCTGCTCTCAAGCTACCCTGAGAATGTTGGGAATGCCAGAAATTATCAGTTGGTATAGTCGTAGATTTCGCCAAGTCATGGCAGATTCTGACCTGGGCAAAGCCATTTCCCCCTTTATCCAACCAGTCACTAGCGCCATCCTAAATGTGTCATGGACGAGTGATGACTTTGCTGGTGAATCAACGAATCAGGCCAACAATATGTTGGAGGATGGAAAAAATGCGATCGCAGATCCCAATCGGGTCGCATCCTATCTGGTCACTACCGATGACCCCGTAGCCATTGCCACAGCCAAGTATCTGTGGGGTAGTGCCCAACAAGTGGGTGTTACTGTCGGTGGTGTGCTGGTAAACCAAACCCCGGTAACCCCAGCAATAGAATCAGAATTTGCCCCTCTAGTCGTTAATGCTCTTCCCACTTCCCCACCAGGGGAAGATTGGCAATCCCTGATTGATGCCCTGCCAGATTTTAAACAGGCATCCCAGGCACCTAGACCTATGACTATCGACATTCCTGGTCGCAAGGTTCGTTTATTCTTACCAGGTTTTAACAAAAAGCAGGTGAAACTCACCCAATACGGTCCAGAAGTCACCGTTGAAGCCGGGGATCAACGGCATAATATCCTGCTGCCCCCACAACTTAGTGGTCAATCCGTCAAAGGAGCTAAGTTTCAAGATGGCTATTTAATAATTTCATTGTAGGTAGTCATTATGACTGAAGAAAATCTAACTGAACAAAGTGCCAAAACCCGTCAGCTACTGGGTATGAAAGGCGCAGCTCCTGGTGAAAGCAACCTATGGAAGATTCGCCTGCAGTTGATGAAGCCAATTACCTGGATACCCCTGATGTGGGGGGTAGTGTGTGGTGCTGCTTCCTCCGGTGGCTACACTTGGACACTCGAAGACCTTCTGATGGCCGCCGCCTGTATGTTGCTTTCTGGTCCGTTGATGGCAGGGTATACCCAAACCCTGAATGATTTCTATGACCGCGAAATCGATGCCATTAATGAACCTTACCGTCCTATCCCATCAGGAGCCATCTCTATCCCCCAGGTGATCACCCAGATTGTGGTGCTACTCCTAGCAGGTATCGCTCTTAGCTACGGACTCGATGTTTGGGCGGGTCATGAATTTCCGACACTCACCTGTCTTACCCTAGGTGGTGCGTTTCTAGCGTATATCTATTCTGCCCCACCTCTGAAACTGAAAAAAAATGGTTGGCTGGGAAACTATGCTCTCGGTGCCAGCTATATCGCCCTGCCTTGGTGGGCAGGTCATGGCTTATTTGGTCATCTTAACCTGACTATTATGATTCTGACCCTGTTCTACTCCCTGGCAGGGTTAGGTATTGCAGTAGTTAATGATTTCAAGAGTGTGGAAGGCGATCGCGAATTGGGCTTAAAATCCCTACCGGTCATGTTTGGTGTTACCACAGCAGCTTGGATTTGTGTGGTGATGATTGATGTCTTTCAAGCAGGGATTGCTGGTTATTTAATCAGCATTGATCAGAAGCTCTACGCTGCTATTCTCATCCTATTAATCATCCCCCAAATCACCTTCCAGGATATGTACTTTCTTCGTGACCCCCTGAAAAATGATGTCAAATACCAGGCTAGTGCGCAACCGTTTTTGGTACTAGGGATGCTAGTTGCTGGTTTGGCTTTGGGTCATGGAGCCATTTAAAGATTATCAAGTCCGGTTAATCACTTATATATTAGGTAGTGAACCGGACTTGATCTTAAAGCTTACTACTTACAGTGAATCGGTCAACCAGGGTAAGAAGCAATCAAATCAAGGTTTTTTGGAAGTTCCCCACCATCAGGTTTGTCTAAGACTTGAATCTTGTAGCCCAAAGATTCTAACAACTGACAACATTGCTGATAGACAGGTCGTCCATGGATAGACAAGATAATGGTAGGATGAGCACTTGCCAATAGAGATTTGGCACCAAGTAGAACAAACTTCTCATGGCCCTCCACATCAATTTTGATGCAGTCCGGTACAGGAATTTCACCACTGGCAATCAGTTCATCTAAACTGACCATCTTGACTTGGAGTGTTCCTTTAGAAGAAATACCCCCCTGATAACTACCAGACGTTTCTCTAAAGGATGCCATACCAGAGCGCTCTGAAACCGCTGCTGGCATAACTGTGGCATTGGTAATGCTGTTGATAGACAGATGTTTTCTTAAGTAACCAAGGTTTTGGGGTAGGGGCTCAAAGGAAAAAACTTTTCCCTTCTCACCGACTAGCACCGAAGTCAATAGTGTAAAGAAACCAGCGTGAGCTCCAATATCAAATACAGTGTTTCCTAATTTCAGAGTTTTCTCAAGCACCCGTTGGTTGTCATACTCATAAGTCCCTAACCAACAGCCGTTTCTCCCAGCACCAACTATCCATTTTTTTCCGGCGAGCTTACCTAGCCAGATCGGCATTGTCATCTGAGGAGGAATTAGCCTTAAGGGCAAACGTAAAACCTGACCCAAGAGGCTTTTTCGGGAAATCTGTTCCAAATCCATAGTTTGATTACCTGATGAAGCTGAAAACTATTAGAGTTTCTATTGATAGAATTCCCGAAAGTTATGGTCAAGTAACAGTTTTACCGTTAGCTATCAGCGGTCAGCGGTCAGCGGTCAGTGGTCAGTGGTCAGTGGTCAGCGGTCAGTGGTCAGCCGTCAGCCGTCAGTAGTCAGCTTATTTTATTCAAAAGCTGTTCGCGTAGCGTGTGCGTAGCACATTAGCTAATAGCTGATAGCTAATAGCTGATAGCCCATAAGCTGATAGCTGATAGCCCATAAGCTGATAGCTGATAGCCCATAAGCTGATAGCTGATAG
>NZ_CEYLVT010000023.1:0-5797 GCF_982860115.1 Moorena sp. | reverse complement strand
CTTAAAGTTTAAGACTACCAGTATTGACAACAGGTTGTATATTTTGCTCAGCAGTCAAAACCACTAGCAAATTGTTAATCATTGCTGCTTTTGTTTCCTCGTCTAGCTCAATAATTTGGTTATCGTTCAGCCGCTTGATGGACATTTCCACCATGCTTAAGGCACCTTCAATAATTTCTTGACGAGCTGCTATGATTGCTTGAGCTTGCTGACGCCTTAGCATGACTTGGGCAATTTCCGGAGCGTAGGCTAAATAGGAAATACGACTATCAATCACCTCGACACCTGACACCTCTAAGCGAGCCTGTAATTCTTCCTTGAGAGCTGCTGCAATCTCTTCGGGGCTGCCTCTGAGTGACGCTAGGTTTTCTTGATTAGTATCGTAGGGATAACGACTGGCTAAACCACGGATAGCAGTCTCGCTTTGGATGGCCACAAAATCTACATAGGAATTGACGTCAAAGGTCGCTTTGGCTGAGTCTACAACTCGCCAGACAACTACCGCAGCAATCTCAATGGGGTTGCCTTTCGCGTCATTTACCTTCAGCTTATCACTGTTGAAATTACGCACTCGAAGAGAAACCAGTTGCTTGGAGGCGAAAGGGTTAACCCACCAAAAACCAGAGGTACGGACACTGCCAACGTAGTTACCTAAAAACACTAGCACTCGGGCTTGGTTAGGCTGCACAGTCAGAAAGCCTTTTAGGGCAACCAAGGCTACGATCACTAGACCAATACCAAATAAGTTGTTGGTATAGATCAATAAGTCGTTGATATTGGAAAACCCGACTAGACCTTTACCTAACCACACACCAAAACTAGCGATCGCAATAATCCCTACCAGAGCAGCAAAACCATTAATTTTAAAGGTAGGAATTTCCTGAATACGTTCCATTTGCATGTATCGTTTGTGTATTGCTATTTGTTGTTTTAGCTAATTGGCTGATAAGTCTATTTTGCTTGATTTATTGGGGATTTGACAGTACCCCTACGGGTACTAATGACTAATTTCACGGTAAACCTGAATCATTTGTTGTGCGATCGCATTCCAACTATAGTGCTTTAAAGCATAGTCCTGAGCCTTGACTCCCCGCAGTTGGCATTCCTCTTTATTTTGAAGAGCTTCCCGTAACTGTGTAGTCAAAGCCTGAACCTCGCAAGGACTTACCCATCCTGCTTCAGCATCTTTGACGTTTTCCCAAATATGGACCTGGTCAGAAATTACCACTGCTGTGCCAGCCACCATCGCTTCCGCTACTGCAATCCCAAAGTTTTCGTAGTAAGATGGCAGGACAAATACATCTGCATCCTTTAACAATGCTGCTTTCAAGTCACCAGTCACGAAACCAGTAATGGTAGTATTTGATGATAGAATTGAAGCCTTGATCTGCTCTATGATACTATTTTCATAACTTGGGTCTTGAGGATTAGTTCCTGCCAAGACAAAGTGAAATTGGAGTCCCTCGTTTAATAGCTTTTCTAGAGCTGGGATAAGTAAATCCAATCCCTTCTTTGGGTCAATACGAGACATAAACAACACTAAGGGTTGGTCATGGGGAATCTTTAATTCAGTACGTGCTTGAGCTAGTTGTTGCTGGAGTTGTGGCTGGATTGGCGGCGTTACTCCTAAGGGAATCACGATATCAGGGGATGCTGTCCCAAAACGTTCCGAAATCTTAGCTTCCTGTGGACTGGTAAAGTGTATACCAGCTGCTCCAGCTAAATTCGGTTTCTCCCACAGTGCGGCATAGATGCGCTTTAGCTGTTGTTTCTTCCGCAAATCCGCTGGGTCAAGGGTACCTAAGGGACGCAATAGGTAAGGTAATCCCTGTTTTCGGGCGATGGTAGCCGCTGCTGTAGTTACTGGAGAAAATAAGGCATGGATATGGGCAAGGTCAAATTCTGAGGCGTGTTGCCATAGCCAGCGTAATAAGCCCAGGGAAAATTTATAGCGGCGAAAGGGAGAGCAACGGAAGTATCTGATCTGATAACCATCCTGTTCTACTGGTTGATCCAGGGGTACATCCAAAGGGGGTTGACCAGCATCCCCATTAGAGTTAGTAGTTAGTACTGTAATTGCTACCCCTTGAGATGCCAGAGCCTGAGATAGTCCCTTTACCATTTGACTCGGACCACCATATACCAGGGAAATCGACGGGACGATTTGTAAAATTCGCATGGGATATTTCTTAATACCAAGTTGCATCAAAGATAGCACTGTTCCTAATCAACCTTAGGAGCAATCACGACCTGACGCCATCATTCAGCAACATGGGCGATTAATTATCCGGTCCTTGCACCAATTCAAAATACTCTTCCATCTGTGCTAAAGCTGCTTTTGGTTCTTGGGTAAATTGATCAAATTTGGCAGTCTTTTTGAATTTCTGCAAAATTTCCTGACCCTCTTTGTTCTTATGCATTTTCATTAGTACTTCTTTGACTTCCTCAAGTACCTTAGGATCCATATCTGGTGCAGCAACTACCACCTGTCGAGGAAACTTTTCGGTTTCTGCCAAGACCACTAGCTGTGACCGTTGACTCTCTGGCAATCCTGCAAAGGTTTCACTGTCAGTAGCACCAGCGTCAACATTTTTGCTCAATACCCAGCGCACAGTGTTGAGGTCATCACCAGCAAAAACGTACCCCACCTGATTCTTAGACACCTCATGATTCGCTTCCCCCTTCTCCACTGGATTCATACCGGATTTAATCAGATGAGATAGAGGAAACATATAACCTGAGGAGGAGAAGGGAACCTCTAGGGCAAGCATTTTGCCTTTTAAGTCTTCCAGAGATTTCAGATCACTATCTTGGCGGGCGAAAAATATAGTACTGTACTCAGCAACACCCTTCTTCCAGCGGCGCAGGATTACCTTAGCACCAGTTTGGTTAACCATATACATGGCTGGATAAGGACTATCCATGTATAGATCCACTTCACCAGATTTTATCCATTGCGCCATGGTTTCTTTGTCGGAAGCAATTTTGACCTCCCCCTGACCAATTCCTGCCTCACCTAAATTAGCTGCCAGGTAATCAGCAACCCCTTGAAAACGTTGCTTTCTGCCTGGATTCAAGGCAATGTCCCCTAGCACAATCACGTCTTTAGCTTGAGATTCGGTCTGATTTTGACAACCCCATAGGGGAATTAGGATCCCAATCAGGGCGATTGTGGTTACAACCTTTCGGAACATAGTTTACTCTGTCTTTGACTTGCTGACTCAGGAGATTTACCGAAAAAAGTATCCTGAAAAAAAGTAGATGCACCCTGAATTAATTTCAGGTTTATGAACTTATCGTTCCCATTGACTAGCTATATTTAACATTCTGTTGTTGAAGGAGTGACGTTTATAGAATTAAACGACCCTAACTCAGAACAATAACAATGAGACAACAAAACAACCTAGAGATGTTGCCAAATTGCCTAAATTCACAAAATTTCACCAATTTTGCCAAAATTAGTGGGATCAAGATGCTCCCTAATCATTGCTCTCGATGTGTTCCTGGTATTTGATTCGGCGTCGGGAGTATGTCACGTCAAGCTGAAATCTGAGGCACTGAGATCCTCTAGACTCACTCCTTCTATGAGAACTTTTCCACCATCATTGGCCTTAAACAAAGTCCCATCTTCGGTGTTAGTTATCCGACCTTCATAGATAACCGAATTCAACCACTCTTGAGGATCAATATTGCCCCAACCCTGGAATTCAATTTTATCGACACCTACCTCAAAGTCCTTGATCACATCAAATTCACCGGGTAATAGACTTTTATTCTGTTTAAAAATAAAGTGATCATAGCCTTCACCACCAGTCATGACATCACTGCCACGACCACCATTTAAGATATCATCGCCACTGCCACCATCTAGGATATCATCATGGCGACCCCCTTTAATGGTATCATCGCCATGATTACCATTTAGGATATCATTACCCCTTCCCCCTTGGAGAAAGTCGTTATCTAGACCACCGTCAAGGTCGTCATCACCTCGACCCCCCCTAAGAATGTCATTGCCACTGCCACCATCAAGGTCGTCATGACCTCGACCTCCCCTCAGGATGTCATTGCCTTGGTTTCCCTGAATTAAGTCATCACCTCGGTCACCATGAATCGTGTCATTGCCTTCGAGACCCTTAATGATATCATCTTCTTCAGTACCAACTAGTTTGTTATCTCCCTCATCTCCCACAATGCTTTGATCGGGAAGGATTGAGTCGATTTCATAGATGGTGGTCGTGCCACTAACTTCATTGGCTGCTACCAACAGAGGTCTGCCATTGGGACTATCTTCGGCGGAAATGAAGGTCAATCCTTCTGGCCCAAGGTCTCCTGCTGTGCCCGCCGCAGCATCACCGCTAAAATCCCGGTTGTTGATGTATTGTACAAAGGTAGGATGAGTGGGGTCACTCACGTCATAGACCATGACTCCACCAATACGCTCTAAGCCAATAAAAGCGAAGGTGCGTCCATCGATTACTCCTGTTACCACTCCTTCGGGTTCCGGTCCCTTGTCATTACTGCGGGTATCAAAGGAGTCGTTGGCGTCATTGTCGGAGTTAAAGTCATCAGGTAGAAATTCCGCAGTGATGCGCTCGAAGTCATCGCCACTGTCGAAAACTTGATTGCCATATTCATCCCAGATGGAGAAGGAACGACTCCCGAAGGCAAAAAGCTGATCAAAATCACCGTCACCGTCTGTATCCCCTAAGGTGTTTGTCACTATCAAGGAACCCAGGTTTTCAGCTTTCTGGAGTTCAGCCGCATCGGGGAAAGCATGGGGATCTAGGTTAAGGTCTCCCACTAGCACTTCTTCACTAAAGCCCTCAAAGTCCCGGCTATCCCCTTCGTTAGCTGTAATTAGGAAGGTTTTTCCGTCTACCTGAAATGATGCGATCGCATCCGGCTGGAACATTCCGAAAACCGGCCAATTCTGGATATTAATCCCATCATCTTGATCACTCGCATCGAAGCCATTACCTGGCAGACTGTGGTCTTTAAATCCTAAGGGCAAGATATCAGTAATTTCGCCACGATTGATATCTAGCACAGCTAAGGCATTATTTTCTTGCAGGGTAATCCAAGCTGTTTGGGAATCCTCAGACACGGTAATGAACTCAGGTTCTAAGTCTTGGGCTACTGTAGCACCGGGACCAAAGATACGTACTCCCTGCTCTTGCAATTGATCGATTTGAGGATTAAATGCTTTGAAGTCAGCGTTAGTAACAGTAGCGTGCTTAACCCCTCCAGAGATGTCGATAATACTAACAGACCCTTCTGGATCAACTGTAAATTCATTATTGGGTTCTCCTTCATTAGCTACCAATACTTTTTGACCATCAGCGGTAAAGGTCAATGCATCAGGTAGCGCTCCAACAGTTACGGCATTCAAGAAATTGCCATCAGTGTTAAAGAAAACAACTTGACCAGGATTCTGTGTATTTTCATCTTCAACTGCTACAGCAACAATACCATTATTCACCGCAACACTGTTGGTACCTCCCCCAAAATCATTGAGGCTAATTTCAGTAATTTTGGTAGGATTAGCAGGATCGCTCAGATTCAGAACATCAATGGCATTATTAGCGCCATTGACTACAAACAGGCGTTGTGAGCTGGGGTCATAAGCAGGAATTTCAGCAGCACCATCGTCAAATATACCAGTTTCAAAGGTACTAATTGGTGATAGTTTTATAGAATTTGTCATAGCTAAATTTAGGATTTATAATTGGGTTTTAAATAAAAAGGGAATCGGGAATCGGGAATCGGGAATCGGGAATCGGGAATCGGGAATCGG
>NZ_CEYLVT010000022.1:48947-53670 GCF_982860115.1 Moorena sp. | reverse complement strand
ACGGGTCGCACCTCTTTTATGCATAGCCTGCCAACTATAAAGGCTCCACTCTTCTAAGGTAACTTCTGACCACACTCCTACTACGTATTGAGATGTGGGGCTCCTTTTGCTAGAAAGCTGAAAGTGAATCTTAAATGGTTCTGAACTAGCAATTCACTCCCTCAAAAGTGAACTGCTGACAGCGTTCCACAAATCGCAGAGGAAGCTCAAGACAACTACCCCAATGGAGATGAACATAGGAAGCATGGAGCTGATAGACTTGCCAGCCTTCAACTCCAACCTTTCTCTGGTTATATCCCCGTAACTCAAACAAGGGATTGGAGGGCATCACTGTTAAGTGGGAGCGATGAAATTCATGTCCCCAAACCGTTGCTCCGGCAGGTAACAATGGTCCATCGAGCAAAGTAGTTGCCTGTCGATATCCTAAAGTAAGGGATTTTCCCATCACCGTAACCGTGGGTAATACCCCTACCATTGACCAAGATTTCCCGTCAAAATCTGTAATCTGCTCCCCTAAATACATCAATCCGCCACACTCAGCATACGTGGGCATCCCTGACTCTATAGCTGTTCGCACTGACTCTCGCGCACTACTATTTTCGGCGAGTTGCTCAGCAAAAACTTCTGGAAAACCACCACCAAAGTACATCCCTTGTATATCAGGAGGTAAAGTGGTATCGGTGAGGGGACTCCAATACACTAACTCTGCTCCTAGCTGTTCCAAACTATCGAGATTGTCTTGGTAATAGAAACTAAAAGCGCGATCGCATGCTACAGCAATTCGGATTAGGGCAGGTGGCAGGTTATTAGAGGTTACAAGTTGAAGGTTGGTAGGTTGCAGGTTGTCTAGAGAACTTTCAACCTGTAACCGGCCAACCTTCAACTGTGAAGAACTTTCAACCTGTAACCTACCAACCTTCAACTTTGAGTTAAGCTGTAACCGGTTAACCTTTAACTCTGAGTGAAGATGTTCCCAATTAAAGCAACTCTGTCCTAGATCAGCAAGTCGGTTAATCAAAGCATCCAGTTGAGTAATTTCAGCAGTAGGTATCAAGCCCAAGTGCCGATCCGGAATAGTTATATTATCCTGACGCTTTAGCTCTCCTAATACAGGAATGTGTAACGGTTCGAGAGCATCCTTGAGCAATTCCAAATGCCGTGAGCTTCCGACTCGATTCAATACTACTCCAGCTATGGTAATCCTAGGATCCAAGGATTGATAGCCATATGCGATCGCAGCCACGGAACGAGATAACCGAGAGCAATCCAACACTAATAACACTGGCACGTCTAACAGCCTTGCTACATGAGCTGTGCTGGCAAAATCATCCTTTCCTGATGCTCCATCAAATAACCCCATCACCCCTTCAATCAGGGCATAATCTACTCCCTGGCAATGGCGGTAAAAGCACTCTTTAACATAATCTTCAGAGGTTAATACTGGGTCTAAATTCCGACAAGGACGTCCCGTAACCCGCTGATGAAACATGGGGTCAATGTAATCCGGACCGACTTTAAAGGATTGAATTGTATAGTTACACCTGGATAAATACGATAATAGGGCGAGCGTAACTGTTGTTTTGCCCACCCCACTACGTTCACCAGCGATGATTAAAGCCATTGAAGAGTTGAAGGTTTAAGGTTTTAAGGTTAAAGTTTATGATCTCAACATTGAACGTGCAACTTGCTAACCTTCAACCCTTCGTTCAAACCTTCAACTTGTTACCGTCAAATTCAAAATTTCCTTGGTCACTGCCATACTTTCTTCGTATAGCATCTCCCGACCCCAGCGTTGTAATTGCTGAGAGAGCAAAAACTCTGTCTTCTGGTCAAACAAGGGCGATACCTGCTGAATGCGGCAAGACTGAGCCCCACCACCAGCTTCCATACGCATACAACCTGTGGTTTGTGAACACAACACAGTGCAGCAATCAGCTTGCAGGTTGGTCGAACCCAAGCGCAGGCTAATCAAATCACCTGCCACATCTCCGACATCAGCTACGGGGATAGCTGCCAATTCTGCTTCTACAGTTTGCTGGTTGGGTCTGATAAATTTAACACGCCGCAGGTCGTAATCCCCACCTTCTTTGAGATCAGACGTGGGAAGCCATTCTAAGCGAGACGCTAACCAACTGAGAAACATCAGTGCTTGAGCCTCATTCCCTTTTTCGTAATCAATGGTAACTTGATCAACTTCGTAGATTGCCCCACGACGTTCTGGTGGATCAAATGCTTCTGCGGTTAACTCTTGCCATGCTGCCAACCGTGCCCAATTTAGGTCAGCCACTGGTGTGCCCTGATTGATCAGCTCACACATTTGTGATAACTGTTCCTCTGGATTGCTAAAGCTACTTGAGTCAACAATGACGGTATTACTTAGCCCTGCTAAGCGTTGGAACAACCCATAATTAGGATCAGGAGTTCCCTTCCACCAGAGGAATTTCGGCAGTTCTGCTAACATCAATTCCGAAATGATACCGCTAATCCGTTCCAAAGCAGCAGCGGTGCCAGTTAGGGTGATGTATTCACAACATATTAATGTACTCTGGCTTTGCTTTTGAATTGGGCAAGAGGCAGATACCTGAGCCTTAACCCCTTCATCTTCCCCAGCAATAGGACAAAGGGCAATAATGCGACAGGGGTTAGAGGCTGCGATCGCATCGGCAATTCCAAATCCTTCTAAATCACCGGAATACTCTAGCTTCTTCTGGGTATCTCCCTTCTGGACAGATTCATTGTATTCCTGCCGTAGTTTTGCCTTAGTCGCCTCATCTGCTTTACCTGTTTTTTCCAATCCGTAGGCTTTCTGTGCTGCCTTGAGAGCAGCCACCATGCGCGGGCCTATAATACCATCAATTGGACCGGAATAATATCCCAGTGCTGCTAAGAGCTGCTGGGTTTCTTCGGGTTCATAAACCACTAAACTAAAGGTTGTTGCCCTGATCGCACTGGGCGAATCACCGTTTTCACCATAGCTTTGCCAAATTTGACGCAATTCCGCTTCAATTTCACCCAAAGAAACATCTTTGGGTGGTTGTATTGAAAGCACCGGAGGAGATTGTGTAGCCATAGCAATTTACTTGTTTTTTGTCAATAGTCATTAGTCAATAGTCACTAGTTATTAGTCACTAGTTATTAATCACTAGTGACTAACTAACTTAAAGTCTGCGCCAGCGACGTCCATCTCGATTAATTAGGTGTTCGGCTTCCTTCGGTTCCCAAGTTCCTGCTTCATACTGAGGTATGGATGCTGGATCAGCTGGACCATCCCAAGCTGCTAAGGCTGGTGTCACTACCCTCCAGGCTTCTTCCACTTCATCAGCACGAGTAAACAACGTTTGATCCCCTAACATACAGTCAAGTAAAAGCCGATTATAGGCATCAGCAGTTGCCACACCAAAAGAAGAACCGTAGCTAAAGTCCATATCTACGGTGCGGGTGCGCAAATCTGGTCCTGGCCGTTTCGCCTCAAAACGCAGAGAAATTCCCTCATTGGGCTGCAAGCGCAGGGTTAAGACATTGGGGCTAGTCTGCTGAGCCGCAGATTTAAAAATCATTAGGGGAACTTTACGAAACTGAATGGAGATCTCACTGACCTTCTTCGGTAGTCGTTTCCCCGTGCGCAGGTAAAAGGGAACTCCTTGCCAGCGCCAGTTATCAATCAGTAGCTTTAGGGCGACATAGGTGGGGGTAGTGGAATTGGGGTCAACCCCTTTCTCATCCCGATAACCAGGCACTTGTTTGCCTTTCATCCAACCTGCTGCATACTGACCCCGCACTGCTGAATTTTCTAGATTATGAATATCTGCCAGGTGAGTAGCTTGAATCACCTTGACCTTTTCAGTACGGATACTGTCAGCGTCCAGAGCATTGGGAGCTTCCATGGCCGTTAGGCAAAATAGCTGCATCAAATGGTTCTGCACCATATCCCGCAGTGCCCCGGATTTGTCGTAGTAACCGGCCCGTTCCTCTACCCCTACCGATTCGCCTACGGTAATCTGGATATGGTCAACAAACTGGCGATTCCACAACGGCTCAAAGATAGCATTACCAAAGCGGAACACTAACAGGTTCTGAACCGTTTCTTTGCCCAGATAGTGGTCAATGCGGTAAATTTGCTCTTCTTTGCAGACTTTTTGTACCACCCGGTTGAGAGATTGAGCTGAACTTAAATCCTTCCCGAAGGGTTTTTCAATTACCAACCGCTGCTTAACTGGGTCACTCAGCATTCCCGCTGCCCCCAATTGCTGGATGGCTTCTGTGAAGAATCTGGGAGCTACGGCTAAATAAAATACCCGGTTTCCCCGTGTTCCCCGTCTACCATCGAGTTCTCCCAAGAAGGCTTTCAGTTTCTGGTAACTTTCGGCTTTATCCATGTCACCGGAACAGTAGAACAAGCCATCGGCAAAGTCTTGCCACAACTCCTCCGATTGAATCCCATCGGAAAATTCCTCGATTCCCTCCCGCATTTGTTCCCGGAAGTAGTCATGAGTCCAATCTCGACGGGCAACACCAACGATGGTAATTTCTGGTGGTAGCCGTCGTTCTCGTTTAAGCTGGTAAAGTGCTGGTACGAGCTTGCGTTTAGTTAAATCTCCGGACGCGCCATAAATCACCATAATCAATGGTTCTGGCGTGCGCTCCTGTTGCAAGCCCACTCTTAAGGGATTTTCTAGCAGAGTAACCATCTTTGCCTATTGAAGGTGATCAGGGTGAAGGTTAA